>JASGCW010000159.1 GCA_030053945.1 Limnohabitans sp. | reverse complement strand
TTGTCCCGAAGTTTCGGAATTGAGATTTGTTTCTTTGAATTTATTTGTTTTTTGGAGTTTACTATTTGGCATTTACGTTGTTTTGAATTTTTTGTCAAGCGAATAAAGCTATAATTGAATAGTTACAAAAAATTCAAACAAATATAGTTATTCTAAATTTTTATTTCTTAATTTTGTTTAACTTTAAATAAAAAAAGTTGAACAAAATTAAAATGCAATTCAGTATCAAAGATTTAGAAAATCTTTCAGGAATCAAAGCGCACACTATACGCATTTGGGAAAAACGCTATGGAGTACTCACACCTATGCGTACCGATTCAAATATTAGATACTACGATTTATCGAACCTGCAAAAACTTCTAAATATCACCTTATTACATAATCACGGGTATAAAATTTCTAAAATATCTAAAAGTGATGCTAAAGAAATTGCAAAACTAGTTTCGGAAATCGTAAATGAAAAAAGTGTCAAAAATCACGCAATCTCAGCTTTTAAATTAGCTATGATGAATTTTGACCAAACACTCTTCACTACAACTTATACTAAACTTCTATCTGAAAAATCGTTTAGAGAAATTTTTTACCAAATATTTATACCATTAATGAACGAAATAGGTTTATTATGGCAGTCTGAAACCATTACACCAGCTCACGAGCACTTTATTACCAATCTAATTCGACAAAAGATAATCATAAATACTGAATTATTGCAAAACTTTGAACCGAGCAACGAATCAAAAGTTTTTGTTCTGTTCTTACCATTAAATGAGATACATGAACTAGCATTATTGTATTTGAATTATGAAATCATATCTAATGGATACAAAACTTTATACCTAGGTGAAAGCATACCTATGGAAAATTTAAAAGATGTCTTAAAATATTTTGATAACATAATTTTCATATCTTGTATAACGGTTGAACCAAGTTATGATAAAATAAATGATTATTTAGATACAATCACAAATGAAATCATTGAAAAATCGAATTCTGAATTATGGATTGGAGGAAGAATGACTCAACACATTAGCAAAACAAAAATCAATTCTAAGATCAGAATTTTCGATTCGATTGAAGAAATAACATCAGAAATTCAATGAAAAAAAGTATCGCCATAATAGGATCAGGGTTTTCAGCTTTAGCTGCTGCTTGCTATCTCGCAAAAGAAGGCAATAACGTTACTATTTATGAAAAAAACAGTACAATAGGCGGACGAGCTAGACAACTAAAAAAAGAAGGATTCACTTTCGATATTGGACCTACTTGGTATTGGATGCCAGATGTTTTTGAAAGATTCTTTAATGACTTCGGTAAAAAACCATCAGATTATTATGAATTAATCAAGCTCTCCCCTGCATATCAAGTGTATTTTGGCACAAATGATTTTGTTACTATTTCAGACAACCTAGAAGCAATTAAAGATACTTTTGAAACTATTGAAAAAGGAAGCGGATTAAAACTCCAAAATTTTATAGATGATGCTAAAAAAAATTATGATATAGCTATAAAAGATTTAGTTTACAGACCAGGGTTGTCACCGCTCGAATTAATCACCTTAGAAACCTCTAAAAAGATTAATCAATTTTTAGGAACCATTTCAAAGGATGTTAGAAGAAAATTTAAAAACAAAAAACTAATCCAAATTCTCGAATTCCCAGTACTTTTTTTAGGAGCTAAACCTTCTGATACTCCATCATTTTATAACTTTATGAATTATGCTGACTTTGGCTTAGGAACTTTCCATCCTAAAAACGGCATGTATAGTGTAATCCTTGCTATGGAATCCTTAGCAAAGGAATTAGGCGTAACCATTCATACAAATTCAAATGTTGAAAAAATTGAAGTACAAAACAAAAAAGCGACTTCATTGATTGTAAATGGTAATAAAGAAACAGCCGATGTTATTCTTTCAGGTGCAGATTATCATCATTCTGAGACTTTACTTGACGCAAATCACAGGATGTATTCTGAAAAATACTGGGATAAAAAAATATTTGCACCCTCTTCCCTATTATTTTATGTAGGCTTTGATAAAAAAATAGCAAATGTTGAACATCATTCCTTATTTTTTGATGTAGATTTTGATATACACGCCAGAGACATATACGATAATCCTAAATGGCCTGACGAGCCTTTATTTTACGCTAGTTTTCCTTCAAAAACAGATACTAATTCTGCTCCAGAAGGCAGAGAAGCTGCTATATTTCTAATTCCGCTTGCCCCTGGTTTAGAGGACACCCCCGAATTACGAAATAAATATTTTGATAAAATAATTACAAGATTAGAAAAACTAACAAATCAAGAAGTAAAAAATAATATTCTCTTTAAAGAATCCTTTTGTGTAAATGATTTTATTAAAGATTACAACTCTTATAAAGGAAATGCATACGGAATGGCTAATACGCTTTTACAGACTGCTTTTCTAAGACCCAAATTGATGAGTAAAAAAGTAAAAGATTTATATTTTACTGGTCAACTTACTGTGCCCGGCCCTGGCGTGCCACCATCTTTAATTTCTGGAAAAATTGTATCTGAACTAATTCAAAAATATTCGTAGTATGAAATCACTTTTTGACACCGTTTCCTTCAGCTGTAGCAGGATTGTAACACAATCCTATAGCACCTCTTTTTCATCTGCTGTAAAAATGTTAGCTCCAAACATAAGACAAGATATCTATAACATCTATGGCTTTGTACGTTTAGCTGACGAAATTGTTGATTCGTTTCACGACTATAACAAAGAAGAATTGTTTGACAGATTTGAATTAGACCTAAAACTGGCTTTAAAAGACAAAATAAGTCTAAACCCAATCTTAAATGCATTTCAAGATACTGTTTTTAAATACAATATTCCTTATGAACTTATTGCTTCTTTTATGAAAAGTATGCTATTAGATTTATCCAAAAACGAATATAACACGAAAGAGGAGTACAACGAATATATTTATGGCAGTGCAGATGTTGTTGGTCTAATGTGTCTAAAAGTTTTTGTAAAAGGTGACGATGCACTTTTTAATGAATTGAAACTATCAGCTATGAAATTAGGTTCTGCTTTTCAGAAAGTAAATTTTCTTCGTGATTTAAAAGCTGATTTTGAAGGATTGAATAGAACGTATTTCCCGAACACCGATTTAAGTCAACTAAACGAAAACTCAAAAAACGAAATAATTAAAGAAATTGAATTGGATTTTGAGGCTGGTTTTGCCGGGATAAAAAAACTACCTATCGAAGCAAAGTTTGGCGTTTATACTGCGTATATTTACTATAAAAAATTATTATCCAAGCTTAAAAGTACTCCTTCGACAGAAATTAAGAATGCTCGAATAAGAGTTCCAGACTATGAAAAAGTAAGTTTACTTGCAAATTGTTATTTAAAATACCGATTAAATATTCTATAATTATGTTGATTCAGATAATTGCTTTCCTATTTACATTTTGTTTTATGGAATTTATGGCGTGGTTTAGTCACAAATACATAATGCATGGATTCTTATGGTATTTGCACGCAGATCACCATAAAAAAGATCACGATTCTTGGTTTGAACGCAATGATGCCTTCTTTATATTTTATGCCATTATAAGTATTGGATTCTTTCTACTTTGGAAATATGAGATTTTATCAGTAGGATTAGCAATAGGTCTAGGTATATTTGCATATGGATTAGCCTATTTTATGGTACATGATATTTTTATTCATCAACGTTTCAAAATTTTCAGAAATGCGAACAACAAATATGCTAGAGCATTAAGAAGAGCTCACAAGATGCATCACAAACATATTGGTAAAGAAGACGGAGAATGCTTTGGGATGCTCATTATTCCGTGGAAATATTATAAAAATGCATAAAAAAATCCTCAAAATGAGGATTTTTAACTATTAAGGACATTTTGACTCTTCTATAGAAATAGGGTAAATTCCAAATAACAAATAAATTCCAAAGATTATATTTCGAACTACTTTAAAAATTAAGAAGATTTTATTTTTTAGAAGCTTTATTCAATTCTTCACCACCAGGTAAATTCATTTTCTTAGTAAGAAGCGAAATTTCATTCAAATCAAAATCACCTGTAAGCGACATTAATATAGATTCATTACCTTTTGCGCCACTCCCTTCAATAAACATTAAAAGCTCGTGCACATTATTTCCTCCAGATGATTTTACATAAATTTTTGCATTTTTACCATTTTCATTTACTCTCATTAACTCTTCTAAGTTTGCACTAGATAAATATTTATCGACCGTACCTCTCATATCTGCACTTACTCTAGTACTAGAAGTTTTATAGACTTTAAGATTATCTAATTTCTTAATTAGATTCAAATAAGCTTGATCTTCTTTGCTCTCCATTTTAACTTTGCTCATCAGTTCAAACATTTTTTTATTTACCACAACCGAAGAAACATTGTCTTGACCATCAAATTTATCGAAAGCATTTTGAGCCGATGATAAATAAGGAATTAAAAATAAAGCTAACAGAATTATATTTTTTTTCATATGTAGATAATTATTTGTTTTTTATTTGTCATATGGTATCGCCTTATTTTCATTGGTGTTTGTTTTCAACAAATCTTTTGTTAGTGGCGATTTCATATTATTTAATTTTAAAAACTTTGTTTTTAGTTTTTTCATATTCATTTATATGTTGAGCATTTTTTATGCCAGAATTAATATTTACAGACAACAAATTCAAAGCTAATTGCGTTTGTTTATAAGCTTCTTCGGGAGTTTTACAAGTGCCATATTTGTTAGGCACTGATTCTGAGTTAATTTTAGCAGCAAAATAATAATAAACTCCTGCTATAATTAACAAAGAAATTAGTAATGTTGTAAAGTAAAAAGTTGTTTTATTATATTTCATTAATTCATAATTTTATCAAAAATAAATAATATTTACAGACACAATGAATAAAAAACTAATATATTTCGCCTTTTCAATTCTTATATTCTGTTTTATAAGTAGTTGCTCAACTGATGATGCTCAAACTTCTGGGAATGTTAATAGATTTATTTGGGCTGGACTGAACAAATACTATTTATACCAAGAAAATGTTTCTGACTTACAAGACAGTAATTTCAAATTTGGTTTTTTCAATGATTCTAAACCAGAAGATTTTTTTGAACACCTTATTTATGACAGACAAAGTACTGATAGGTTTAGTGTCATATTTTCTGACTATAACAGATTAGAACAGGTTTTATCAGGTACAAGTTCTACTACAGGTGCAAAATTTGGATTTAGCTACAAATCTGGCAGCACAACCGAAGTTTTTGGTTGGGTAAAATATGTACTACCTAGTACAGATGCAGCAACAAAAGGAGTTACTCGCGGAATGGTATTTTCTGGAATAAATGGGACACCATTAACTGTTTCTAACTATCAAAACTTATCTTCGCAAACTACTATAACTTTAAACCTTGCTGACTATAACAGTGGCAACATTACACCTAATGGAAATTCTATTACTATAACAAAAGCGGCTTATTCTGAAAATCCAGTTTACATAAAAAAAGTTTTTACTCAAGGGAGTAAAAAAATTGGTTATCTAATGTACAATGGTTTCCTAAGTAATTATGAAAACCAACTAAATGATGCTTTTGGTTATTTTAAGAGCGAAGGTGTTACACACTTGATTTTAGATTTACGATATAATTCAGGCGGTTCAGTTATAACAGCTGCAAGACTAGCTTCTATGATAACAGGACAATTTGCAGGTCAATTGTTTGCTACTCAACAATGGAATAAAAAAGTAATGGCATCAGGGCAAAATTTCAACAATTACTTCCCTACTGCTATTGCTAATGGAACTCCGATAAATTCATTAAATCTTAACAAAGTTTACATACTAACAACAAAAAGTACTGCATCTGCTAGCGAGCTTGTTATAAATTGTCTTAAACCATTCATAAATGTGGTACAAATAGGCAAAACAACTGTAGGGAAAAATGTTGGGTCTATTACTTTATATGATTCTCCCGATTTTAGCAAAAATAATGTTAGCACTAAACATACTTATGCTATGCAACCCATTGTTTTAAAAATAGTAAACAAAAACGGTTTTGGTGATTATGCTGCTGGAATCTCTCCAGACGCTTCAAATGATATTGCAGAAAATATTGGAAATTTAGACATACTTGGCGAGGTAACAGAACCTTACTTGGCTAAAACTTTAGAATTTATTAACCTTGGCGGAAGAATTTCTCGTCCTGATTTTAAAACTTTTGAAGAAATTATAGATAAATCAAAAAGAGATTTAACTTCTGAAATGTATATCAACTAAATACTATTGAAACATTCATCTTTAATTGATAATTCGCAAGCATAAATCTTAAAAAACCAATTTAAAGCTTTTTGGAGCAATAAATTTTCAATAAGACTTTAGAATCGGAACCATTCAACTTTTACTTTATTTAATTTATAATAAATTCAAAACAGAATAAATACCAAATAGCATTCCAAAAACAAATAAATGACATTGCACTCCCGATAGCTCGGGAGATGTCACCTTTTTAATCATTAGTGTTTATCTCACATCAAGTTTCTTTTCATCTGTGTTCGATGATTTTCAATTGTTTGCAACAAACTTGTTGTCAATGGGAATTTCATAAGTTTAATTATATTAAGCTCACTAGAATAAAAAAAA
>JASGCW010000005.1 GCA_030053945.1 Limnohabitans sp. | reverse complement strand
AAGGGCTTCACGGGATTTTTTCGACTTTTTTTTCAATACCCGCACAAAACAGGAAGTCTATATGCGGCAGATTTGCTATGTTTGCAAAACCTAATGTTTTAATCGTTATTCTTATAATTTATCAAGAGTGATTTTTGTTTGAATGTGAATGCCCTGTTCTAGTTGTTTTAAAAGTTAGTGGTTCTCAAAACTTTATTCTGTAAGTCTATATTTTATGTTAAATATCGTAATGTGACGAATTTTTTAATGAATTTTTTATCCACAAATTACTATCAACTATAGAAACAAAGAATTATTACAAAATTAGAACTAGAAGTAAGAATTTTAATTTCTATAAAATAAAGTTGTTAGGATATCTTATGTTAATTCAGTTATGGATAGAATCTTTCTTAACTTCTGGATTAAAATCTTCTCTTGTGGAAAATCTTTAAATATTTAGCAATGATTAAAAAGGGGATACTCCCGAAACTTCAGGATTACAAATAACAAATATAATTTTACATATGTGAGAAGTTTTATATGAAATTGTAAAGTTTTGAGTTTACTTGTTGGTTCTTTAGATAGATTTAAGTTTGATAAGTGTAAAATATGAATAGTGATTTATTTTGATTCCCTTCTTTTATCGCTTAATTGATGTGTTTTATAAGGTAATATCGTATGTTTTTTGGGTAAAATAAGTCAAAGGAAAAATATCACATATTGTAATTTCGTCTCATAAATGAAATTTACTTATGAGAAAAAAATACTTAATGTTATTAATTATTCCTCAAATTTATTTTGCTCAAGTGGGAATAGGTACAACTACACCTGCTAATACTTTAGATGTTAATGGTTGGGTAAAAGTTGGGAATGAATCGGTTATAGGTGCAAATTCAGTGCAAGGTTCTATAAGATTTAATTCCCAAAAAAAATGTATGGAATTTCATGATGGTACAAGTTGGGCTTGTATAGGTCAACCTAAAATGCAAACAGCAGTTTTGTTTGATGCTGTAAATGCAAATTTAGGTGGATCTGGAATTACTAATTATACAGGAGGATCAACGGGAGGATATGGTGGCATCAGAAATTTTTCGGTAAATAATGTTGCTCCAGGGGCAAGAGTGTTGTTTTTAGTTGAAATTGCTTTACATACACAAGTTAAAGCAAATGCGGCTTTTACTAATAGTTATAAAATTTACGGGAATGGGGTTTTTCAAGAATATAAAATTCCTGCAAGTGGGTCAAGAGATGTTGCTAGTTTTTTTGTATGGGGTAATCCTAATAATCTAATATCGTCAAATTTAACATTTGCATTTGAATCTAATCAAACATATAATTTTTTGAAAATTACAACACTTGTTTTTTAGTGTTTTTTTAAGTTTATGATGAAAAAAGTCCTGCAATTTGCAGGACTTTTTTGTATGTGTGCTACATATGCCATATGTCTATAGAGTGCAAATTCCTGACGAATCAGTCAATGCGAATCGATTACTATGATTTGCAAGGATTAAATTGTTTTAATCTTCATCCTGAGAACTTAATCATAAGTAGCGAAACTTTTGCTTTTATATTGGTAGGCTATCGGCCGGTTTCTTAAAATTTATGGGTTGAAAGTCTATAAGCGTTTAGTTTTTTACTTACGAATGTATAATCTGAAGCTAAAGGAGAGTGAAAAAATTAAGTGTAAATCCAATTCCAAAAGATACTATGTTGCATAAGCTGGATATCAAAATAGTTTTTTTGTATTCTAAAGATAACAATTGGCTCAAAATTAATGCTTCAAAAACAATAGCGAAAATTTCACTTGTAAACGTGTACGAATAAGATGTTGTTGCAAATAAAGGTAAGACAAACCAGACATAAGGTAAGGTAGAGACAGACATAAGGACTCCTGAAAAAAATATTCTTTTTGTACTAATCTCAATATGTTTGTATTTGGTTTTTAAAATTAGATAAAGGAAAAGTAATTCAATACTAATTGTAAGAAATAAAGATTTTAAGAAACTAAAAATTTCTTGGTCAATGTATATTTCAGAAATTGAATTGTGTTTTATTTGTTTACAAGGGTTTGTTACTGCTCTTTGGTTGTATTTAAATCTTTTGACAGTGCGGGGTTGTCCGTTATTGTAACTTGTGATTTCTGTGTATTTGTATAACAAACAATTTTGATTCGAGATTTCTAAAATTTTATAGTACTCTTCAACTGAATTTGTAGGGTCATCGTTGCCTATATATCCATCGCTGCAATTAATTTTTAAATCGGCTTTTATAATGTTTTTATTGTTTAGCCAGTCTAAGTTATCTGGGTCTTGATTTTTGAGGTATTCTTTTTTGACAGCAACTATGGTGAGTGTATTAAATTTATAACCAATATCTATGCATTCGTTGGGAAGGATGAGATTGTGTTCTTTTTTATTGTTTGTAGGGCTTTGTATCAAAGCAATTATGAAATAATCAGGAAAATTATTTGTATTTACAATGCGAACACATTTTGCTACTTGATGTGAGTTTTCTGGCAAAATGTCACTGTAGGCTAATTGTTGGAACAGCAGTAGGAATAAAAATATTTTTTTCATTTTGAGAATTGATGAGTTTGTGTTTTATCTAAAATATCCAAGGCTGCACATAGTTTCCAAGCTTTGAGTCTATTACCAAAATAACGTTTTTTTTTTTTTTTTTTGATAAGTCGCTAATTTGATTTTATACAAAGGGAGCGATGTAAATGTTGTAGCTCTAATTATCTTACAGCAAAGTTTCGTTAGAGCTATAGAGATTGAGAGTAGCATACATATTGTGAAATTATTCTTAGACATAAGAAACAGGAATTATAACTACAAAAAAGCAGTATGTTTTTATCCATACTGCTTTGTAGATGACTGCTTTTATTTTGTTGAAATTAATTTAATTCTATTTAATATTTAGTTTTTCTAAATGCAAACTTATTTCTTTTTTCTTTTTATCATATTCTAAAAGTAGGACATTCCCTGTTTTTGCAGGTAAAGTTCTGAAATCTTTGCTGTCTGTTTCTAAATATATTTTGTCTTCTGTTAATTCATTATCGGAATAAATAACTGTTTTGAATGCATTTTTATTTTTTTCACCTTTTAATCTTTCATAATCAATGAAACATGTATAAAAGCGATCTCGAGTCTTGTCGATTTGAGTATATTCATAATCAAAAGCTCCAAATGCTTTTAAGGCATGAGCATTTAATTGAGGACTTCCAAAATCTGTTAAGCTAGGTGCTCTAGACTTTCCTTTTTCAAATTCTTTGATGCCTACTAGTTTGAAATCTGAATTAAATTTAAAGAATACGGAATTAGTAATTGTAAGTTGTGTCAAATTGCCACCTCTTCCACCACTTAATACCATCGTAGCGATTCCTCCTGCACTCGCTGTTCTTTTATAAAATTCTCCAATAGCATAATATTCATTAGTTTGTGTTCTAACTATATTGTGAAAAAAAACGTAACCTTTGTCTTCAATAAAACCTTTTTCTGTTTTAAAAATTTTTGAAACATCTTTATCCCAACTTGTAAAGCTTTCATTGGTAGTTTTACCTGAATTATCAATTACTTCTGTAAAAAGACCTAAACTTTTATCATCAAATATATTATCTCCTTCTTTAAAATATTCTCCCATTAAGACAACGTTATTATTATTATCAAGGAAAGCATTATTAATCAATCTAGGCTTTTTAGATTTACTATATTCTTTTTCAAATAAAAGTTTGCCTGTATTTACATCAATAACTTTTGTTCTTAATGTTATTTTTCTTGACAACAATCCTGGTTTTGACATTTCTAATGCAACGACAACTTTATCATTAACTTCAATAGGATTTATACTTAAAAGTTCTTTAGAATCCTCAGGTGAGTTAAACTCCCATGATTTACCTCCATCAGTTGGATAATACTTTAATGAATAACCTATTTTTTTATTATCCTCGAACTTGTTAAATAAAAATCCTTTATTTTCAACAGGAAAAAGTACATTAAAGTCTCCCGTCTGTTGCATAAGCTGTAAGTATTGGATTTCTTTTTTCTCTAATGGAATTTTGATTGTTTCTTTTTGATTAGCTTGTTTGTCAAAAGTTAAAAGATTGATTTCTCTTTCTTTAAAATTTGCCATTGCAAACATCATTGCTTGATTATTAAAACTACTTTTCATTAAAAAAGTATATTTGTTATCAACATAAGTCTTTTTCGCAACCTCATTCAAATTCTTATCAAGAATTTGGATTGCAAATTCATTTTCTCCTTTTTTTAATCTATCGACTACATAATAAAAAAAATAACCATCTACATCTTTATTTTTATCAAAAATGGCACCAGAATTCCTCAATGCGAAATTGTTAATACCTGTAATTTTGGTTGATTGACCATAAGAATTCAACGACAAAACTATTGCGAGAATTCCAAAAAAAACGTGTTTCATTTTTATATTAATTAATTATTAAGTTTTGAAAAAAAAGATTCTAACTTTGTAAAATCCTTGTCCTCTGTCATTAGGTTTTTGTGTTTTTGACAGAAAAAATATCCTATCTTACGAATATTTTTTAACTCTATATTCAACAAAAAATTTTTTACTTCATTTAGATACTTTTCATCAGAGAATGGGCTGGGAGATTCTACATATTTGCCAAAAGAATGATTAAGCTTTGTCTCGTATGTCTTTTTTAAAATATTTGCGACTGTTAAAACAAAGTTTTTTTTATCAATTTCATTTTTATTATACAAAACTAATGTTTGATAAAGCACTAAATCTAATTTTGAATCATCCATAGAAGTTGTAATCATATTTGAACTAACAACTTTTTTAATGTAATTTAAGTTACTGCTAATCCCATTTTCAGATAATTTTTTTGGAAGTAACTTCTTGATTAAATCAATTCTAAAAGGAATATCAGGATGTGTTTTTAAAGAATCTTTATTTAATACATAGTCATTTGAACTTTCTTTAAGATTAAAAAGAGTTTCATCTTTTATAAGCCATTCTTCTTTAAAAGGATAAGATTCAAAATCGAATTTTTCTTTTAGCTTAGCATCTTCATTGAATAATAAATCATCACTTTTGTCAAGTTTCTCGAGAGCAGTTATACTGGAATTTTTATTGTATTTAGTTTTGTTAAACAAAACTTGTCCCAAAGAATCGGCTTGAATTTCAGACTTTCTGCTTCTATTAAGAAAGTTGTAATTAAGCTCTTTTAATAATTCGGAATAAGCTTTTCTTTTGCCATATTCTTGGTTGTTTAATTTTTTTATTTTTGATTTAATATCTTTAGAGTTTAATGTTTCAAGGTAATTTAAAATGTTTTTATCAGTATGTTCTAATATATAATGCGCAATTTCATGAGATAAAACAAAGGCAAGTTCATCATCATTGTCTAAGGTGTTAAACAAGCCTAGGTTAACAGTGAAAACTCCATTTCCATAACAAGCGGCATTAGGTATTGGAGATTTGTTTATAAAAAAATAAAAATCATCTACTCCATTAATTTTGTTTTTACTATATATTTCTGAAAGTATAGATTTTAAATATAAATGTATATTTTTGTCGAAAATGTAAGTGCTGTCTTCAATTGTTTTTAAGAAATCATCCCTTCTTTCTTCAATTAGTTTCTTTATTTCTTTTTTGTTTTTATCTCCTAACTTAATAATTTTATTCGCTGATATTTTTTTTAAGTAACCTATTAATGAGTCCTTGTTGGAAGGTGAATAGCTGAAACCATTGCTTTGCGATTGACCATTAAAAATATTTAATATTAATAAAATTAATATAAAAGTGTTTTTCATTACCTTATTTATTTCAGGACGCGAATTTATAATTAATATTTTGAAATGGAATTGCTTTCCATGGAAAAAGTGAAAAATATTTGCTTCCCAAAACTTGAAAAAAATTGTTTTATATTATTTTGAGTTGAATGGTCGTTTATTAGCGAATGTTATATTTTTCTTGTTCTAGAGTTTTATAAAATTAAAAAAGTCCCACTTAATATGCAGGATATTTATATTTATTTGATGACTAGCTAATGATTCTCCTGCGCAAAGTCTCTTGACTTTGATCTACTACAAATAAATATGCTGTTTTGAAAATGCATTTTTTTAGATTTTAAATAAAATAGCTGCATTGTGAAACTGTGGCATTTAATCATCTTAACACAAAGTCTGGAGACTTTGTGTAGTTTAATCATCTTAAAATTATTAGCAAACTTTGGAGAGCGCGAGTTAGTGTTTTATAATGCAAACAATATCTGAATATAACTAACTTTTTTGAAGATCTGCATAGATTATTTCGTTAGTCTTTTTTAGAACAATATTGAAAGTTTTGCTAGGTTCAAAATAGATGATGTAACTTATTGGAATATTGTTTGTTGTTTTTGTTTTAATTTTTCGACAGTTAACTTCTTTAAGTATTTTGAGACACATATTGAATTTGTCGGGATTGTTTATTATTGTAATGTAGTATGTGTTTTTTTTCTTTTTACCATCTCGTATAATTGTACCTAAAAGGAATGAAATTTTTTGTGAATATGTTTTAAATGTTTTTGGATTTAATATTCCAAAAAAAAGACTGTCTTTTTCTTCATTTGAAACTCCACTGTCATAAGTCCAATTGTAATGTAAATTTATTTTCTTTGTTAGTTCACTCGATTTGAGGAAATACATTTTTTTCTCGATGGAATCGATTTTTAAATCCTGATATTTTTTTTTAAATGCATTGTAGTGAAAAAGCAAAAGAGGTTTTTCTGAAGCATAAAATGAATTTATAAAATCATTGTTTTTAGTTCCTTTCCATTGTCCTATTGTATGATTTGTTGAGCCAAGTAAAAAATACTCGTTGTCTAAAACAAATTTTTGAATTTCTTGTGAAAATGAGAATTGTACTATAAGTAATAAAAAAGATTTGATTATTGTTCTCATTTGTTTTTTTGTAATAAAGTGATAATTTAAATGTTATAGATACGATATTTTAATTTTAGTTTCTTGGTAGTTAATTTTGAAAAATACATTAGTTGAAGTAAATAAAACGAGTAAATGAATATTTTGGTATGTTCGATATTTGTGAGTTCTGTTGTTATTAATGAAGTTTTGCTTTCATATGTTTAAATTTTATTTTTCGGCGGTAACATATGTTATCCCCTTTTTAACCATTGGTGTTTGCATACGCAAACTGCTTGTTTATGGGGATTTCATATGTATAAAGTTTTATTTGGCATAGGTTACTCCAGATAGCTATCGGGAGGTATCTTTTTTTATTAATTGGTGTTTGCATACACAAACTACTATTTTATGATGATTTCACAAATACAAAATGTCCCACTTAGTAAGCAGGACATTTCTATTTATATTTATTTGACAACTTGCAGTTGATTACTGTAAACTGTATACTGTAAACTGAACACTAAAAAACTAACTTTCCATATACGCTTCAATAGGAGCGCAAGAACAAACTAAGTTTCTGTCTCCGTATGCATCATCTACACGGCGAACAGAAGGCCAGAATTTATTATCTGCAATGTATTCAAGCGGATAAGCTGCTTTTTCTCTAGTGTATGGTAATTCCCAAGAATCAGCGGTTAACATCGCTAAGGTATGCGGTGCGTTTTTCAATGGGTTGTTAGAATCTTCTGCCGTAGCTTCAGCAATTTCTTTTCTGATTGAGATTAAAGCGTCACAAAAACGATCTAATTCGGCTAAATCTTCAGATTCAGTTGGTTCTACCATCAAAGTACCCGCCACTGGGAAAGATACTGTTGGCGCGTGAAAACCATAATCCATCAATCGTTTTGCAATATCGCCCACTTCAATACCTTGTTGTTTGAAAGCGCGACAATCTAAAATCATTTCGTGTGCAGCACGTCCCATTTCCCCAGAATATAAAACAGGGTAATGTTCTTCTAGGCGTGCTTTCATATAGTTAGCGTTTAATATAGCGTGTTGTGTAGCTGCTTTTAAACCTTCTGCACCTAACATAGTGATGTAACCGTAAGAAATCAAACATACCAAAGCGGAGCCATAAGGAGCGGCAGAAATCGCAGAAATCGCATTTTTACCACCCGTAGCGACTACAGGATTAGTAGGTAGGAAGTCAACTAATTTTTCGTTTACACAAATTGGACCTACACCAGGACCACCACCACCGTGAGGGATAGCAAACGTTTTATGTAAGTTCAAGTGACATACATCAGCACCAATAGTAGCAGGATTTGTTAAACCTACTTGCGCATTCATATTCGCACCATCCATATATACTAATCCACCGTTTTCGTGAATTAGGTTCGTGATTTCAATAATAGTCGATTCATACACTCCGTGAGTCGAAGGATAAGTTACCATCAAACACGACAAATCAGCAGCGTGTTCAATTGCTCTAGCTCTTAAATCTTCAACGTCTATGTTTCCTTCAGGTGTTGTTTTTGTAACAATGATTTTCATACCTGCCATCGCAGCAGATGCAGGGTTAGTACCGTGAGCAGAAGAAGGAATTAAACATACATTTCTGTGTCCTTCGCCACGAGATTCGTGATACGCACGAATAGCCATCAATCCTGCATATTCTCCTTGAGCTCCTGAGTTAGGTTGTAAAGACGTACCTTTGAAACCAGTAATAACATTTAACTGTTCTTCTAATTTTTTAAGCATCGTCAAATACCCTTGTACTTGGTCGGCAGGTGCAAATGGGTGAATGTTGTTCCAGTTGCTTTGGCTTAAAGGCAACATTTCAGCAGCAGCATTTAATTTCATTGTACAAGAACCTAACGAAATCATAGAGTGATTTAATGATAAATCTTTACGTTCTAATTTTTTGATATAACGCATCAATTGACTTTCTGAGTGATGATTGTTAAATACATCGTGCTCTAAGAAAGAAGATGTTCTGATTAAATTTGATGGGATATATGTTTCAGAAGCTAATTCCGTAATATGTATAGCTGATTTTCCTGCGGCTTCTGCAAAAATGGCAATAATGGTGTTGATATCAGCAATAGAAGTAGTTTCGTTGAAAGAAACACTTACACAATCTTTATTAGGGTAAAAGAAGTTGAATTCGTTTTTCTCTGCGATTGCTTTTACTTTCTCTGCATCTGCCTTTACTAAAATAGTGTCAAAGAAAGAAGAATTTACTTGGTTAATGTCTAAAGAAGCTAATGCTTTTGTTGTAGTTACTGCCGAAGCGTGTACTTTGTTAGCGATATATTTCAATCCTTTAGGTCCATGATAAACCGCATACATACCAGCCATAACAGCAAGTAGTACTTGGGCTGTACATATGTTTGAAGTAGCTTTTTCACGTTTGATGTGTTGCTCACGAGTCCCTAATGCCATACGTAAAGCACGATTCCCGTTTACATCGATAGATACGCCAATAATTCTGCCTGGCATAGAGCGCTTGTATTCTTCTTTTGTAGCAAAGAAACCAGCGTGAGGTCCTCCGTATCCGATAGGAATGCCAAAACGTTGTGTAGTTCCTACTACAACATCAGCGCCTAATTCTCCTGGAGAAGTTAGTTTTGCTAATGATAAGATATCTGCTGCAAAAGCTACTTTGATTTCTTTTGCATTAGCGTTTGCAACAAAAGCACTATAGTCATAAACTTGACCATATTTTCCTGGATATTGTACTAAAGCTCCAAAGAATTCAGTCGTAGCTTCAAAAGTTTCGTGATTGCCTATAACTAATTCGATTCCTATAGGAGTAGCTCTAGTTTGTAATACAGATAAAGTTTGAGGTAATATTTCTTCAGAAACGAAGAATTTGTTTGAATTGTTTTTCTTTTGATCGCGTGTGCGAACGTCAAATAGTAATGCCATTGCCTCGGCCGCAGCTGTTCCTTCGTCTAATAAAGAAGCATTGGCAATTTCCATTCCAGTCAATTCGATAACCATAGTTTGGAAATTCAATAAAGCTTCTAAACGACCTTGAGCAATTTCTGCTTGGTAAGGAGTATAGGCGGTATACCATCCAGGGTTTTCAAAAATATTTCTTTGAATAACAGGAGGAACAATTGCAGGGTGATACCCAAGACCTATATATGATCTGAAAACTTTATTTTTAGCACCTAACTGCGTTATATGAGTCAAGTACTCATATTCAGTCATCGCTGGGTCAAGTTTTATATCTTCTTTCAAACGAATTCCGTCAGGGAAAGTTTCATAAAGAAGCTGATCAATGTTGTTTACATTAATAGTTTTAAACATTTGTTGTAAGTCCTCTTCTCTCGGGCCAATATGCCTTAAGGCAAAAGCATCTGTTCTCATTTTTAAAGTATCTAAAAAAGTTGTGTTTTATTCTGAAAAAATGTTAAAAACGGTATGTTTTTTGATATTATTTCTATCGGTTTAGTTTTTAACATCAAATTTTTAAGCCACAAAAATAGGTATAAATAAATAAACAATATATGTCTTTAACGAAATTAATTTTTATGTGATTTTTTTAAAAAGACATCTTGTTTTTAATTATGTTTACGTAAACTTTAATTCACTAAATATCGCTATGAAGCTTTCCAAGTTGTTAGTTGTTGTACTAACGTTTTTCGTTCTTTTTTCATGTGGAAAAAAAACTGATTTTGACTCAAATTTTGGGTTGTTTAAGGATCATATTTCAGCCTTTACTTCTGGTTTCGTCTCGGTCAAGTCTGATATTCGGGTGCAGTTAGCTTTTAATAATTCAACCTGGAAAGTTAATCAAGAGTTAGATAGTAATTTGTTTGATATTTCCCCTAGCGTGAGTGGGAAAGTTGTGGCGTTATCGCCTAATACAGTTGCGTTTTTACCTAAAAATAAATTAGATCAAAATACACTTTATCAAGTTTCTTTAAATCTAGGGAAAATAAAATCGGTTCCTAAAGAATTAGAAGAATTCAAATTCTCTTTCAAAACCATCAAACAAGATTTTATAGTTAAGACAGATGAGTTACAGTCATCAGATAAAGAAACCTATTATTTAGTGGGTACTGTCAAAACTGCCGATGTGGTTGACTTTGAAGATATAACAGATCTTTTAGAATGTTCGCAAAATGGCGATGACTTAAAGGTAACTTTTGATAAAGACCAAAGTACCAGTACCGAATTTAAATATACGGTAGAAGGCATTAAACGCTCTAACGAAGCTAGTGAGATTGAGTTAGAATGGGATGGCGATGAAATTGATGTTGACAATGAAGGAAAAACAAAAATGGAAATTCCTGCTAAAAATGTTTTTAAGGTAATGACTATTAAAATAGGAGATGAAAACAATCAGTCGCTATTAATTAATTTTTCTGATCCGTTAAAAAAAGACCAAGATTTTAGAGGACTAGTAAACATACAGGATACAAAGGACGTTAAATATGCTACGATGGGTAATGTGTTAAAAGTGTTTTTTAATAATTACCAACCTAAAAATGAAGAGGTGGTTCCTGCAGAACCTTTAGAAGAAGAGCCTGTCGCTATTGCTGATACTGTTTCGGTCGCTGTGGATAGTGCCGCTACTGCTGTAGATAGTGCCGCGATTGCTGCTGTTACTGCTGCTGCTGCCGAGGCGGTGGAGTCTGCCGCTTCAGCTTCTGAAGGCGAATCTGAAGATGAATCTGAAAATACTAGCGAAGAAGATACCTCCGAAAAAGGAGAACTAAGCGGCGAGCGTGATGTTGAGATTTTTAGAGGAATAAAAAACATTTATGGAGATGAGTTAAATGCTAATTATACTAAAACTATCAATTTTGAATCTATCAAACCAGGTGTAAAATTGATTAAAAGTGGAACTATTTTGCCAAGTTCAAATAATTTGCAAATCCATTTTGAAGCAGCAAATTTGAAAAGGGTAAATGTGAAAGTGTATAAAATTTATCAAGATAATATTTTACAATTTTTGCAAGATAATGAGTTAAACGGCACTAGAAATTTACGAAAAGTAAGTCAGCCAATTGCAAAAACGACTTTAGAGCTAAAACAGAATGAGCTTTTGGATTATAGTAAATGGAATACCTATTCCTTAGATTTATCTAAAGTAGTAACAGCTGAACCAGGTTGTATTTACAGAGTTGAGTTTTCTTTCAAAAAAAGTCAAGCGTTATATAAATGTGCTGGAAATACTGATGAGAATTCTGAAGATGAGGAAGATGAAGAAGATGAGGATGATGTGAATTATAGTGATAGTGATTATGATGATTATTATTATGAAGGGGATTATGAATGGCGTGAAAGAGAAGATCCTTGCTCAGATTATTATTACAGCAATACTAAAGTAGCTACTAATGTTTTAGCGACTGATTTAGGAGTTATTGCAAAAAGAGGAAATAATAAAAGTGTGACTATCGCAGTAAGTAATATTGTAACTACCGAGCCTGTTAGTGGTGCAACGGTAGATTTATATAGCTATCAACAACAAAAATTAGCTACCGCAACCACTGATGGAGATGGAATCGCAAATTTTGACTTAAAAAAGTTTGCTTATTTTGCTATTGTTTCAGACGGTAAAAATACCACTTATGTAAAACTAGATGATGAACTTTCTTTGTCATTAAGTAATTTTGATGTGGCTGGTGAAACCTTACAAAAAGGGCTGAAAGGTTATATTTATGGGGAAAGAGGTGTTTGGCGCCCTGGAGATTCTATTCACCTGTCGTTTATTCTTAATGATAATGCTAATAAAATTCCAGTTAATCATCCTATTAAGTTTAGACTTAATGATCCTTCAGGTAAAACGATTTACCAATATGTAAATAGAACAAACGAGCATAATCATTATCGTTTTGATTTGGCTACAAATGCTTCTGCACCAACAGGAAATTGGGAAGCAAGAATTAGTGTAGGTGGTGCGCATTTTTATAAAAGCGTAAAAATTGAAACGATAAAGCCTAACCGATTAAAAATAAGAAATAGTTTTAATCAAGGTGTTCTTTCGGCTTCGAAGAAAAATACTAACGTGGTACAAGTTACTTGGATGCATGGTGCTATTGCCAAAGATTTAAAAACTGAAGTTCAGGCAAAATTTAGCCAACAAGTAACATCATTTGAAGGGTATTCTAATTTTGTTTTTGATGATCCTTCTCGTACTTTTTCAACAGAGGAGGTGAATGTCTATTCAGGGAAAGTTAACCAAAATGGTGTAGCTAGTTTTTCTATAGATCCTAATTTGAAAGGACAAGCACCAGGAATGTTAAATGCGGCTTTTATTACTAAAGTGTATGAAAATGGAGGTGATGTAAGTACCGATGTGAGTATGGTGAAATACTCTCCTTATCAAACATATGTGGGTATAAAAACGCCTGAACCTAACAAATATGGCTTACTAGAAACAAGCAAAAAGAATCGATATGAATTTGTTACGCTAAATGAGAGGGGACAACCCAAGTCAGTTAGAGGACTAGAAGTTCAAGTATATAAAATAGATTCCAGATGGTGGTGGGACGAATCGTCTGATAATTTGTCAAAATATAGTACTGGCACTTCTACGACGCCATATGATACTTTTACAATAAATACGGATAGTTCTGGTCGTGGCGAAGTTGCTTTTTCTGTGCCAGAAGACGAGTGGGGACGTTACCTGATTAGAGCTATAGATCCTAATGATGGTCATGCAACTGGTAACACTGTGTTTTTAGATTATCCTTATTGGTCAGAACGCTCTAAAAATTCTGATGGTAAAGAAGCGACTATGTTACGTTTCTCAACTAATAAAAAAGAGTATAACGTAGGGGAAACTGCAAAAATTTTCTTCCCATCAAGCGAAGGGGGTAGAGCGTTGATCTCTATCGAAAATGGTTCTCGAGTAGTGAAAACTTTCTGGGAGAAGACAGATAAAGGAGAGACTCAAGTAGATCTTGATATTACAAGTGATATGGCTCCTAATGTTTATATTAACATCACGATGTTGCGTCCGCATGCTTCAACCAAAAATGATGCGCCTATTCGTATGTACGGACTAGTGCCTATTAGTGTGGTTGATAAAGAAACGATTTTGAAGCCTAAAATTGAAATGCCAGAAGTCTTAAAGCCTGAAAGCACCGTAAATGTTAAGGTTAGTGAAGAAAATGGTAAGGATATGACCTATACAATTGCTGTGGTTGATGAAGGTCTTTTAGATTTAACCCGATTTAAAACGCCAAATGCTTGGGATAGTTTCTATACTCGTGAAGCTTTAGGTGTTCGTACTTGGGATATTTATGATAATGTAATAGGTGCCTACGGAGGACGTATCAATCAGATTTTTAGTATAGGTGGTGATGCCGAAAAAGGTGGAGCAAATGCTAAAAAAGCAAATCGTTTTAAACCCGTAGTAATGTATTTTGGTCCGTTTAGATTAAGTGGCGGAAGTAAAACACATACGTTCAAACTACCTAAATACATAGGTTCGGTAAAAACTATGGTGGTAGCTGCTAATGCCGAAAAAGGAGCCTATGGTATGGCCGAAAAAGTGACAGCAGTGAAAAGTTCGTTAATGGTGTTGGCATCTTTACCTAGAAAGATTTCTCCTTCGGAAAAAGTAACTTTACCAGTAACGCTTTTTGCTACAGAAAAGCATATTAAAAATGTTACCGTACAAGTAAAAACAAATAATGCGGTCAAATTGACTAGTCCAGCTACGCAAAAAGTATATTTTGCGAGTCCAGATGAAAAAATGGCCTATTTCAATTTGAGTGTAGGAAATGTTACGGGTATTGGCAAAGTTCAAGTTATAGCAACTTCTGGAAATGAAAAATCGGTTTATGAGGTCGAAATAGATGTTATGAATCCTAATCCAGTGACTACGCTAACATCAGATGCGCTTATAGGTGGTAATGCTCAAAAAACGATGGATTGGAAATCTTTTGGTGTGGCAGGAAGTAATAAGGCGGTTATTGAAATTTCATCTATTCCTACAATCGATTTTGGAAGACGTTTAGATTATCTTATTCAATATCCTCACGGTTGTGTGGAGCAAACTACTTCTTCTGTTTTTCCTCAGTTGTATTTAACAGATGTTATTGATGTAGATGCAGTTAGAAAACAATCTATTCAGCGAAATGTGACCAAAGGTATTGCAAGATTGTCTAGTTTTCAGCTTGCTGCCGGTGGTGTAAGTTATTGGGAAGGAGGAACAACCCCAGATGATTGGGGAACGAGTTATGCGGGACATTTTATGCTAGAAGCAGAGAAAAAAGGGTATGCCTTACCTGCAAACTTTAAATCAAAATGGATTGCCTACCAACAAAAAATTGCGAAGCAATGGCGAATGGAAAATGATTATAATACCGATTTGAATCAAGCGTACCGTTTATATACATTAGCACTTGCAGATGCCGCTGATTTGGCCTCTATGAACCGTTTGCGAGAAACGAAAGGTATTTCAAATGAAACGAAGCTTCGTTTAGCAGCAACCTACGCGCTTATCCAACAAACAAGTGCAGCAAATGCGTTATTGATGAGCACTAATATTAATGATACTAGTGGAGGTTACTATTATAGTTATGGTTCTGAGGATAGAAATCGCGCAATGACTTTAGAAGCCTTAGTTTTGATGAATCAAAAGCAAAAGGCATTTGCAACAGCTGTGAAATTAGCTAAAAACCTTTCTTCAGATACTTGGATGAGTACACAAACGACGGCATATTCATTGTATGCAATGTCTAAGTTTGCTAAATTTAATGGTGGAAAAGGAATTAATATACAGTTAACAAATGCAGGTAAAACAGTAGCGGTTAATTCTGCAAAGCCTATTGCGCAGCGTACCATTATCACTACAGGAGGTATTGGTAAAGTGACTTTGAAAAATAATAAAAACAATACATTATTCCTTAGAATTATCAATAGCGGAATACTACCTGTGGGACAAGAAAAAGTAGCTTCTAGTAATGTTACAGCTTCGGTAGTATTTAAAGATAGAAAAGGAAAAGCGATAAATGTTTCTACAATTGCTCAAGGAACAGAACTTATTGCTGAGGTTGTGCTTAGAAATCGTAAAAACGAATTTGTTCCAAACATAGCACTCACTCAAATATTACCTTCAGGCTTTGAAATTGTAAATACTCGTTTTACTGATTTTGGTAATGCAACGGAAAATCTAGCAGATTATATTGATATTCGTGATGATAGAGCTAATTATTACTTCGGACTAAAATCTGGAGAAACCAGAGTATTCAAAATGCTGATTAATGCTTCTTATTTAGGAAGTTATTACTTGCCTGGAGTTCAGTGTGAAGCGATGTATGATAATAGTTTTATGGCTCGTACTAAAGGGCAATGGGTACAAATTGTTAGGTAAAAATTGAATTTAGTACAGTAACACAAAGTCTCACAAAGTTTTTCCACAAAGTTTCACAAAGCTTCGTGAAACTTTGTGTTTCCTTTGTGTAACTCCGTGAAATAAAAATCAAAATGTTAATATTTAAAAACTTACAAGATACTTCCATTCACGAAATTGTAGAAGCATTTAATTTAGGGTTTTCCGATTATTTTGTGCCAATTACAATTACAAGTGAAGCTTTGCAAGCTAAATTCGATACGGAAGGAATTAGACTTGATTTTTCTGTTGGTGTGTTTGATGAAAATAAATTAGTTGGATTTATTCTGCATTTTTATTCTGAACTAAATGGAATAAAGAGAGTTTATAATGGAGGAACAGCTGTTTTACCTAAATATAGAGGTCAAGGATTGACTCAGAAAATGTATGAATTTTCTAAATCTATTGTATTAGACTATAAAATAAATGTGCTTGTTTTAGAAGTATTAACCATAAATTCTTTTGCAATTAATGCTTACGAAAAAATAGGTTTTAAAAAAGTTAGAGAGGTAGAATGTTATAAAGGGGAAATACAGCCAATAGCGAATGAAAATTCAAATATTCAAATTAGTGAAATAGATACCGTTTCTTGGGGTGAAATAGTCAAGTTCTGGGATTTTAAGCCAACTTGGCAAAACTCAATCGAAACTATGCTCAAGCTACAAACTAAAATTAAAATAATTGGCGCTTTTGATGACAACATATTAATAGGATATCTTGTTTTTAATCCTTCCGAAAAAAGAATTCGTCAATTTGCTGTTGAAAAAGAACATAGAAGAAAAGGTGTTGGCAGTCAGTTATTTTCTTATGTTAATATGTTTGAAAAAGATAATATTTCTTTGATAAATGTTGATAAAATTGCCAGTTTAAAAGGTTTTTTCGAAAGTATAGGTTTAAAAAATACAGTCAATCAATATGAAATGGTTATGGAACTTTAAATATGATAAATTTTTAGGTTTTTACAGATTTATTATTGATTGGATAAGCAATAACAAAAAGAAATCCCTCATTGGATTTATAGTCCTAATTATTTATTATTTTTCATTACCACGTACACTTTTTGCAGAACCTTATTCAACGGTGATTGAAAGTAGTACTGGTGAATTGTTAGGAGCAAAAATCGCAAATGATGGTCAATGGCGTTTTCCAGAACAAGATTCTATTCCTGATAAATTCAAACAATGTGTGGTCTATTTTGAGGACGAGCATTTTTACTATCATCCTGGATTTAACCCTATAGCGATGGTTAAGGCAATCAAACAAAATAGAGCCGCAGGAAAAGTAGTGCGAGGAGGAAGTACGATTACACAGCAGGTGGTTCGTTTGTCTCGGAAAAATCAAAAAAGAACTTACTTTGAAAAAATTATAGAACTTATTCTTTCCACTCGATTGGAGTTCAGATACTCTAAAGATCGAATTTTAGAATTGTATGCAGCACACGCACCTTTTGGCGGAAATGTGGTAGGTCTTGAAATGGCTGCTTGGCGTTATTTTGGGGTACAACCGCATCAATTATCTTGGGCCGAAAGCGCTACATTAGCGGTTTTGCCTAATTCACCCAAGTTGATTTACCCAGGGAAAAATCAGCAACAATTACTAAAAAAGCGCAATCGATTGTTGAAAAAGTTATTAGATAATAAAATTATCGATAAACTGACTTTTGATCTTGCTATTACTGAACCCTTGCCACAAAAACCATTTAATTTGCCTCAAATTGCACCGCATTTATTGCAAAAAGTGGCAAAAGAAAATCCTGAACAAAAAATTGTGACTACAATTGATATTTCGTTACAAAATAGGGTAAACCAAATCGTAAGTCAGTATCACAATCAATACAGTCAAAACGAAGTCCATAATATGGCAGTGATTGTGCTTGATGTCAAAAACAGAAACGTACTGAGTTATGTAGGCAATACCCCAACTGATATGTATCACGATAAGGATGTAGATATTATTACTGCACCACGAAGTACAGGAAGTGTTTTGAAACCCTTGTTATTTGCATCAATGGTGGATGAAGGCGAAATTTTACCAAATACATTAGTTGCAGACATACCCACGCAAATTTCAGGGTATATGCCTCAAAATTTCAATTTGACTTTTGACGGCGCAGTGCCCGCACAAAGGGCTCTATCTAGATCTTTGAATATCCCTGCGGTATTGATGTTGCAAGAACACGGCGTTCATAAATTTTACGAAACATTAAAGCAATACAAGTTAAAAAATATCAATAAACATCCTGATCATTATGGGTTGTCTTTGATTTTAGGAGGAGCCGAAAGTAATTTATGGGATTTAAGTCGGACTTATGCTAATCTAACTTCGACATTAAATTATTATCAAAAGTCACAGAAATACAGAACAAATGAATTTTGTGAAATCAATTATAAAAACGATTTTTTACAAGAATTTGGAGATGAAAAAGAAGAAAAAAATACAGTAGGAGCTGGAGCAATTTATTTAACTTATCAAGCGATGAAAGAAGTAAATCGTCCAACTGAGGATGAAGCTTGGCGTTTTTATGATTCTTCTTTGCAAATCGCTTGGAAAACTGGTACAAGTTTCGGGAATCGTGATGCTTGGGCAATAGGGACCAATAGTGATTATGTGGTAGGGATTTGGGTAGGTAATGCTTCAGGAGAAGGACGACCTCAATTAACAGGAATTGATAGTGCTGCACCTGTCTTGTTTGATGTTTTTAATTTGTTACCACGAAAAAAATGGTTTTCACAGCCTCAAGATTTAGTTTCAGTAGATTGTTGTAAACTAAGTGGGTATTTAGCAAAAGATGACTGTCCAAAAGTAAAACAACTTATTCCTAAAAGCGGAATGAAAACGAGAGTTTGTCCGTATCATAAAACCATACATTTAGATCCCACAAGACAATTTCGAGTGAACAGTACTTGTGAATCGGTAGATAATATTGTTACTCAATCTTGGTTTATCCTCCCACCAGTGATCGAATGGTATTATAAAGGACTACATATTGATTATTTGCCATTGCCACCGTTTCGATCAGATTGCCAAGATGCAAATGTGAGTGCAATGGGATTTATTTACCCGAAAGCCAATAGCAAAATCTATCTCACGAAAAATTTTGAAGGAAAAATTCAACCTGTTATTTTTAAAATTGCACATTCAAACAGAGATACAAAAATATATTGGTACATTGACAACGAATTTAAAGGGACTACACAAACCTTTCACGAAATGCCAATTATAACTTCTACTGGAAAACATTTAATCACAGTAGTTGATGAATCTGGAGCCGAATTAAAACAGTATGTAACGATAGAAAATGAGTAAGCTGCTCAAAAATATTTTCGATTTTTATATCAATGGAAGCATTCACGTGGCATTGGCAGTTTTTGCCTTTGTAGAAATTACTTGCGATAAATTTCAACTAGGTATTGATAATAATGTATCTTGGTTTGCATTTTTTGGGACGGTAGTTGGATATAACTTTATTAAATACGATGAATTAGCGAGAGTTAAAAAAGTAGTTTGGCATACTCAGCTACGGTTGGTAATTGCTGTAAGTTTTGTTTCGGCTATTTTTTGTAGTTACTTTTTTTTTCAACTCATTCCAGTGACTCAAATTACTGCGATAGGAGCTTTGCTATTGACTGGATTTTACGCCTTGCCTATTTTGCCAAAAAAGACCAATTTTAGAAACTGGAGCGGAGTAAAAATATATTTGGTGGCGTTGAGTTGGGCAATTGTAACTGTTTTGTTACCCATTTTTTATTCGGAAATATTGATAGGTGAATTGATTTGGATTTATTTTATACAGCGTTTTCTAATTGTGTTTGTTTTGATGCTTATTTTTGAAATTGTTGACTTATCAAATGATGCGTTGAGTTTGCAAACCATTCCACAACAAATAGGAGTGAGCCAAACAAAATGGTTAGGGTATGGGTTACTTCTAATGTGCTTAATTTTAGATTTATTCAATATCAATGACAATAACAACATCAGATTTCAATTATTGAGATTGCTATTAATTTTTACAATTGCAATTTTTCTTTTTTTTGCAAGCCCAAATTGTTCTAAATATTATACTTCTTTTTGGGTGGAAGCGATACCTGTGTTTGGTTGGTTTTTAATTTTATGAAAATTTTTAGATGAGACATAGAAGTTTATTTATAGTGTTTGTATTTCTATTTCTATTTGTTTGCTGTAGAGATAAAATTTCAAAACAAACGGATTGTAATTGTTATGAGGGATTTAAAAATCAAAAAGAATTTTATATTACTGATGTTACTAAAGTTTTCAAAGAGATTAATACTATATCTTTTCATTGTGCTAAGGTGATACAAGGAACAGCGTCTATTACTGATGATTCAGGAAATGAATCTTGCAAGACTAATTATGATATTGAATGTATTTCCGAAAAAAGCTACACTTTGAAATTAACTGAAAAATTTCTTTATTGGAAAGAAGAATTTCGATATGCTGATATTACGCAGGAGGGTGCGCAACTTGAATTTTTTGATGATATTAAAGCCGATAAAGATGCGATTTATAAGGTAAATTTAGATGAAGGTAAATTTGAAATAAGTTGTGTTAATTGAGAAAATTATCGAGTTTTTATGAAAAAGAGCAGAATTGTTCAATGTCCAAAATGTTTGCCTAAAGAAGGGATTCAAATTCCAGAGTTAAGTTTAGCTGAAAAGCGAAAAATTTTGGAAAGTATCAAAGTGTCTCCTCTTCAAGCTATACTTATGCTTTGTGAAAAATATTCGCTTAGTCATTTAGAAGCTAAATATATGGTGTTGCATATACATACTGTTTGTGGTTTTTGTGTAGGTTGTTCCTTCGACCAATTGGAAGGTGAATATGTGCATTGTCCTAAATGTAAATCACTTAACTTAAACTGGAAGTTGTAATTTTTGTAACTATTCAGCTAATACTTTGTTCGTTTGTCAATAAATAAGAGCTGCTGTTAAATTCGTTTTCTTTACTACACCTTATAGATTTTTCAAAACCTGTTAGGTGTAAAATCGGAGTGTTATGGATTAAAAAATATGTGTTTTTTACTTTTGCTGCTATTATAAATAGAGCACTTATCCCTAATCAGTTTGATTCAAATTTTTGGTAACTACTAAATCTATATCAGGTCTCTCAAGACAAAATATTCTTATGCCATATTTATAATTACTTCATTCCAAAAAATCTTACTCTTATTCCAAAAGTGAAATTTTTCATTTTTAAAAGGGATAATTTAGATTCAGAAATCAAAACAAAGAATAAAGAAGCTGTTTGTTATTGTGTGTTTTACTAAGGGGGTAAAACCATAATAGTTTCAATGACTAATTCATTCAAGTTTTAATTCTAAAAATTTAACTAGTTAACATTTTTATCAATTTGGTTTTTTAAGAGCTAAAACCCATATGTGTGTACATAATAGAAATGAATTGTAGCAACTGAAAAAATCAAATTAAAACAAATGAAAGTGGAATAAACCACTAAAAAAAAACTGACTGTAACAGTTTTAAAAAAAAACAGGGCGGACACTGAAAAGCCAAACGAGTAAGCAAACTAATTAAAAACTATTATTATGAGCAATAATGCATCACTTCCAAATTCGACTGCGGGGTTATACAATACCTTATGTCAAGGCTTAAATTTAAGCGATAAACAATTTCAAATGATTCAAGGGGTATTGCCAGTTCAAACTAGTGCCTCAGGAGTTTATAACTTTGTGGATGGTATTCCACCAGAATCAGTAGCTACTTTATATACTAGTAATCCAATTAACGGGTTAAATGGTAATATGCAAATTATTATTAACGATGCTATTCCTAGTTTTTTAAGTAAACTAGCAGAAAATAATTATATGAATCCTAAATATTGGGTAGATGGAAATGTAGCTGTTGATCCTATCTATGCTCCAGCATTTGCAGATTTATATGAGCAAGTAAACAACGGTTCGTCTGCAAATATTCGTTTTGATTCTGCTACTGCAGATAGTAATATTAGTTCTTCTTGGGCTAAAAGCACAGATTCTGCAGGAGTAGGTTTTTGGGGAACTTCCTCTGAGTCAGTATCAAAAACATTAAATGAGAAAGCTTCTTCATCAAGAATTACTGTTGAAATACAGTTCGACAAGTACGCATACTTACAAGTACGTGCAGGAGGTTGGTTTACACAAGGATTCTTTACAGATCAATACAAAAACCCACAAAAATGGAATGGTGGTCAAGACGCTTGGGACAAAGTTTTTGGTCCTTCAGGGTCTTGTCAGAATGTAGCAAATCAAGTTTTGTTAGTTAGTGGATACACTATTATAACTACATCATATGCATCTTATTCAGAATCTGATTATTCAGAAATTGTAAAAAGTAAAGACACTAATGTGTGGCCTTTCTATACTTCTTCTTCACATTCAATTGCGACAGAATCTTATAATTATAATGAAGATAAATCAATCACTACAACAATTACTTGTAAACCTGGAAGTTTGCAAATATTTGGTATGGGAGTTATTCCTACAGCTTTAGCTATCACTGGTGGTAATACTGCTTCTAAAATGATTTAATTTCATCAAAGGAATACAATTGAAGGAGCACAGTGTATTACTCTGTGCTCTTTTTTTAATTGTTATATATTTTGAAGATGTTAGGTTGTTGACAAAGTGAAAATTTAATAATTACAGTTATGATAAATACATACGAAGAATTAATTATCAGTGAGATTGCTTCAAGCCTTTCTGTTGATTTGACAAGTTTGAGATGGTTTCAAATTACACCAGAACTCCCTGAGACGGATTGTGAATTATTTCAGTTGTTTGATTTGGTCCCTAATTTAGGGTTTGTTTTTAAAGCAAATGAGAATACTCAAAAATTTAGTGCTCTTTATGGGGAAATACTGCAAGCACAAAAGCAATCATTTGTAAATGATATAGCAATTAAAAATTTTCAAAATAAAAACTACTGGTTAGATTGCAATAACATTGAAGTTCCAATTTATGTGCCTAATCTTGCAAGTTTAAGGACAGCTGTAAATGCAAGTTCTTCTTTTGATTTTACTTTTGATTCTACAAATTATCCTAATACACAAATTCAACCTTTTCCATCTTATCCTAGTTTTGTTATTAATCAGCCTTTTCTTTATTTTAATGAAACGGCTATGAACGAACGATTTGTTTTTTCATTACATTTTGATAAACTAGCACATATTCCAATACAAAGTGCCAATTGGTTTTCTAGTGCTGCTTTTGTGACAGCATATAAAAATCCAAGCAATTGGCAAACAAGTATGCCAGTAACTTGGGATACTTTTTTTGGTAAAAACGGAAAACTGAATTTTGTAAGCACTGGTTTATTAGTGGCATCGGGGATGACTTTGACAATACAAAGTTATGGGAACTATGACGAGGGTACTTTGAATACGTTGAAAAGCAATCCGCAAACTTCCATTTGGCCTTTTTATATCAATCCTGAAAATACTAGTCAAGATTTTATATTAGGTAATGACGGTAGTATCAAAATAACAGTAACAACTACAAGTTCGGAAGTTTCTATACTAGCAATGCAGGCAATGAGTATTAAAAACCTTATAGGCTAATTATTAGATTCATTCAAATTAATTTTTGTATGAGGTTGTTAAAGCTTATCTTAGGTGAATAATGAAAATTTTGACAGGAATAATAGTTTTAACCATTATCATATTGGCATCATAATATCTCAATAACATCTAAACAAATTATAAACTAAATATAAACAAAATGGGACAGTACAAAAGTCGTCAGGAATTTTTAAAAGAAAATCCAAGAGCCACTGCATTTGCTGCATTGGCTGAAGCTACAAACCGGCAAGAAAAGGTGACCAATCAAGCAATTAAACTCGAACCTAATCAATTAAAGGGGAAAGAAGTAATTATTATTGGATCGGGGGTAGGTGGGCTCACCACTGCTTATGAATTACTAGCGCAAGAATCTGGCGCAAAAGTGACTATATTAGAGGCCTCACATAAAACAGGAGGACGTTGTTTGAGTTTACGAACAGGCGACACACTTATTGAAGATGTGAACAGTGATTTGTTCAATTCAAGGCCAGGAGAGCCACAAGTTGTTCGATTCAAGCGTCCTGTGGGAGATTCAGAACCTTATCTAAATGCAGGTCCAGGTCGAATTCCTAGTAGTCACAAACGACTCCTTTCTTATTTGAAACGTTTTTCGGTCGATGTTGAAATTTATGTGATGAATTCCGAATCTAATTTAGTTCAAAAGAACGGAAGTTTTGGAAATAAACCTATGGTGTATCGTCGTCTGGATCACAATACAAGAGGATGGTTAGCACATATGGTTTATGAAAATGCTGAAGAATTATTGCGCAATTCAAAATTAGGGATAAGTGAAAGCAAACTCAAAACACGTGTTAAAGAACTGCAAAGTTTGATGATTAGTTTTGGTGAACTTGATGCAGACGGAACCTATAGTGCAACGGCTGGATCGCCAGGTTTTGAAGATGGAAAAACACGTGCCGGATACAAAGTATTACCTGGAGTTGCTGCTGGAATAGTAGCTGACGTTTTGAGTTTTGACAAATTGCTTGAATCAAAATTCTGGGAGGGGACTAAATTTTATCAGCCTGTAGATTTTCTATGGCAACCTACTTTATTTCAACCTGTGGCAGGAATGGATCAGGTGCAACGTGCTTTTGCACAGCAAGTAGCTGCATTAGGAGGGAACATTCTTTTAAATAGCCCTGTAAAACATATCAATTGGAATCATGATAAAAAGAAATATGTTATTGCTGTTGAGCAAATAGGAACAGATAAATTAGTTACCTATGAAGCCGATTACTGTATTTGTAATCTAGCAATGCCTTTTTTAAAGAATATTCTAGATCCTAAACTCTTGAGTGCAGGATTAGAAACGCCATTTAGTAGAGCGCTGAATGCTGTTTTTGTGGCGCAATTTGATCCTACAAAAGCGCCAGGTTATACCCCACGATCAGATGGTTATGTTCCTCGTTTTCTTGCATGTACCACAAAAGTAGGTTGGCAAGCCAATCGTTACTTGTGGCAAGGTAGCCCAATCAATCCCAAAACTATGGCAGTTGAAGATTCTGAAGTGGGCGTTGTACCTATTTTTGGAGGGATTTCTTGGACAGATAGTGAGATTCAGCAAATTTGGTATCCATCTACCGCATATCAGGACCAAAGAGGTGTGCTTACAGGAGCTTATAATTTTGATAGAGTTGCATCAGATTGGGGTAAATTATCGGTAGAAGAACGGCTTACTAAAGCCCGAAACGATGCTAGTAAATTTGGTAGAAAATTTGCAAGCGGTCTAGAAGATGGTGTTGCTATTGCTTGGCAAAATATGCCATACATCAAAGGAGGTTGGGCGTATTGGCAAGCCGTAGGTGAAGCAAGATATGCAACGGCACAATTTAATGCTATATCACAAGGATCAGGAATTATAGACCCTAAAACAAATACAGCAAGTAATCCTAATTTTTTTATTGTTGGTGATCAAATTTCCTCTCTCCCTGGTTGGCAAGAGGGCGCTATAGCAGCTGCATTAAATGCAATTTCAAGAATGGCAAAACCAGAGATAAAAATTCAACCATTAGAAAATTTACCAGATACTCGTTTGATGGTAGAAGGTATTTAAAACAGTCAAACCAAGAATTTACACTAGAGTTCTTTCAGGGACTAATAAGGTTGAGACACTTTCTAATGTGGAATTTAGATTTAAGCAAAGTGGTTGTCATAATCACTTTGCTTTTCTATATGTTGTTTTAGGTAAGTATTTCTTTCCTCAATCAATTTTCTCAAATATCTTTTCAAAACTAAATAATCAAAAAGCTTACCTATAATTCCATAAGGAACCGAGTAGTGAATCGTGTCAATCATCAATGTTGAATTCTCTTTCTCGATAAATTGATGATGATGTATGAAGTGTTTAAAATGCCCTTCCACCATTTCGTCTGTAAAAGATTCGTATTTGTTCATTTGGGTTATTAAGCTTTTATGGTTTAGATATAAGCCAAAATGTTTTCCTCGCCAAGTGACGGTTTCGCCTTCTTCTATGAGTCCATTTTGTCTTCCTGCTATGATTTTCTCATTAGTACAAGCCAATGATTCTTTGTGGAAATCTAAATTCCGAGAGGCGTTGAATACGAGTTGTATTTCTGAGTTGATAATGGTTTTTAGTTTGATTGTACCCATTTTGATGAAGTTATTTGTTACACAGCGTCACACAAAGTTTTTTTAAGAACATTGCGACTACTTTGCTTTCCCTATGTTTGAAGCTTGATTATTGCTTTATACGAATTCCTCTTTGTGAAACTTCGTGCGTACGTTATGGGACTTATTGTAATTATTTTTACTCAATAATTCTTTAAACGCCATTTCCAAATTCTCATATTCAAAAATAAATCCATTTTCGTGTAATCGTTTCGGAATTACATTTCTACTTTTTAAAACCAATTCGGTTTCAGTACCAATGATTTTTGCGCCAAATGATAACATTCGCTTTCCTAAAGGGGTGCCAAAAGGAATTTTCATTTCTTTACGAAGTGTTTTCATAAAGGTTTTGTTTTGGATTGGTTCGGGAGAAACGAGGTTCACTTTTCCTGTGATTTCTTTCTCGATGATGAAATCTATGGCTCGGGCAAAATCTTTTTCGTGTATCCAACTTATAAATTGGTTGCCATTTCCTTGTTTACCTCCAAAACCCATTTGCACAAGATTTTTAATAGGAGGGAAAGCACCACCTTTTTTGCCTAAAACGATAGAGGTTCTTAATGCTGTTTTCTTTGTTTGTGGGGTTTCGGTTTTAAAAAAGGCTTTTTCCCAACTTTGAGCTACATTCATCGAAAAGTCATTACCTATCTCTCCAGTGTATTCATCCATTTGCTTGTCTTCAGAATGACGATATATGGTCGCTGTTGAAGAATTCAGCCAGTGTTTAGGCGGATTTTGACATAATAAAACAGCTTCGTTTAGGATTCTTGTACTTCTAATTCTAGAAAGCAAAATTTCTTTTTTATTTTTCTCATTATATCTGCAATCAACAGATTTGCCTGCCATATTAATTAATACATCAGCATTCTCTAATTCGATTTCCCATCCGCCTAAACTTTTAGCATTCCAATGCACGTAACGTATGTTGTTTTCTTGTCTAGATTTTCCTCTAGTTAAGACGATGATTTCTGTGCATTTTTGTTGGAAATAATCTATAATGACATTTCCTAAAAATCCTGTGCCAGCGGCAATGACTATTTTTTTCATAATTATATTGTTTTGCCTGTCAAACAAATTATCTGAAAGGCGCTTTTTTATCAGGGCATTTGCTTTTAAAAATATTTAAAAAATTTTAGAGAAATAACCACTCCCGATAGCTATCGGGAGCACAGATTTTATAATCATTTTTCTAGTAAATTAATTTTTAAATTGTCCGCTTTGCGGAAATAAATATCAAAAAAATTATATTCTATAGGTTATTTTAATCTGTGTATCTGTGGTTATTTTTATATGTGAATGTCGTGTTTTTTTATGCTGTTGTTGGATTATTCAAACTCGTTTCTTTAGATTTTCTTTTTCCTCTAAAAAATAGATACAAATTGAAGAACATCATCACACCCAAATAAATTGAAAATCCTCCTATTTGATAACTTAATTCTTCGATAAGTTCTTGGTAGGTGTTTTCCTGAAGGTTGATTTTTAGAATCATTAATGCGTAACCTAAGTTAAGGAGGTAAAAGCCTGTTTCAAATAGCTTGTTGGTTGCAGTGGCAATTTCTTCTCTACCTCTAAAAATATCGAGCATAAAGGTTTTACCATTTTTGAATAATGTTTTTGATACATAAAAAGTTAAGACAATTACAATTGGTAAATAGATTGCATAACCGATTAAAATTTTTGAAGTTTCCATAATGATTTTATTTAATTAATTTTTGAACGTAATTTGTTAGTATATAAAGATTTGAATAATGTAAGAAGGATAGTATAAAGGCAATCGTTGCAATTTTTAGGGCGAGGGTTTCGATGAGTTGTTGGATGGTGATAATCTCATTCCACCAAATTAGCGTCATAGCACTGTACCCTATGTTTACAAGATAGTAGCCTACTAAAAGTGTTTTGTTTATTTGAACACATAAATCTGCGTGGTTAGGAATTAATTCGTTGACATACACATTCCCGTTTTTGTAACATATTTTGCCCACAACAAGTATGATGTAAACGATGCAAGTCAAGAATAGGATGTAACCAACGATATTGTAGTTTGAGCTGTTCATTTTACAAGTTTATTGTTAAAAGACCGAGGATGATAATTCTGTAAAGAATCCAAGTATAACTTAGATAAGAAGGTAGTTCTAGCAGTTTTACTCTCCTCTTGTGTTCGAAAAACATAATGAGAACAACAATAAAAAAACAAATCATTGCTATTGGAAAGGGTACAGCACTGATAGTGTTTACTGCTAAAATTGGACTTAAAAGTATTGAACCAAATAACGAAACTGTAATCAAATTTCCGTAATAATCCATTTGTTTTTTTAAAGAATTTTTATGCAGAAATACGAATTGGAAAAGTAATTGTCCTAACGCAATGGCTATTTCTCTAAAATGATTACTTTGTTGGATATCAGGAATCAAAGCTGAAAATTTTGTCAAAATCATTCCAGTAATTAATATACCAAAGATTATATAACCAATTCTGTACTTTAAATTTAGATCTGGTTCACATTGTAGCCTTTCATTCTTTAACTTCTTGCTTGGAATTATTACCTTTCGATTGTATGAGATAAAGGCATACAATTTCTTTAGAAGAAAATAGCAAACTTTTGTGTTTCCAATCTTATCTATAATTGGGATAGCATTTCCTATTACTTTCAACAGACTGTCTATGCCATAACTCACCGATTTTGTTTTGTAATTTATAAGTGCAATTTCATTCTTAGCTCTTTGCATATCCACAAAATCCATTTCCAATTGAGTTATTTGATGAAAAGGTTTTCTACCACTAGCATCTAACATTCTTGTTTTAATAAAAGTAGAGGTATATGATCTGCAAAGCGGACAATCTGCGTCGTATAGTAGCGTTTGGTTTTCTAGTGTTCTCATCGTACTAACTTTCTTTTGTTTTTTACTGTAATTACTGAACCTTTGGCTAGATAGACAGAACAAGGTTTCATTGTATTTAAAAAGCTAAACTCCTTTCCGTAATTTTTTTCAAAATCTACGGCAATGTTGTAATTCTTGATGGTATATTGTTCCCATTTAGGATGCTGTACTTCGTATTCGTAGGTAGTGTTTTTTGCATATTTGGTGTACCCATAATAATGCTCCATAATAAATTCGGCTTCGCTCTCGGGATCTAATGGAGATAAGAAATCATAAGCATTTACTTCAATTTTGTTGATTGTGTTTTCTTGATTCCAGTTATAGCATACATTTAAAATCTCAGCTTCTAATTTTATATTATGATTCATAATTTGGGTTTCATAATGCTCTTTATATAAAGTGTTAGCAACAAAAGTGATAGCACTTTTAGGAACAATTTCTTTAATGAAAACCACACCACGTCTCCATTCACCGTTTTCAAAACGTTTTACATAAAACCTAAGATTTACTTCTTCAAAATTGCTATGATTAGGAATTTTAAGACCTAAAACTTTTGTGTCTTCAAACATAAATCCAACCAAACTCACATAGCAGTTTCCGTTAAAATAATCTAATTCGGTATCAGCAGGAAGGTATTCTTGTAAAATATCTGGTTGGACAATGTAATTTGCCATAATTAAATTTTTCCATTGTGCTGTTAAGAAGTTCATAGTGTTAATAATTATTTATGAATTTTAAACTTTCAGAAAAAAATGAAAGTTCTAATTAATTTTTTTTTTAAAATGAATGATATATGTTAAATAGAATATAAGCAAAATAGGTAGCGTGAAAAACCAATTAAAAGTTTTATCCCAAAGCGCAAAGAAAATAATGACAAGAGCAAAATAACTATATATCAATTTGTTTTTTGGAAATGCAATCAAGTATAACGTTGCTGCTAATACTTGTAAAAACCCTGTTATTGCAATACCATATGCGCCTAGTAGTAAGAAAAGTAAAGCGATGATATTTATTATTTTACATGTTGTGATTATAGTTTTCATAATATTTGTATTTATTAAACTTTCAGAAAAAAATGAAAGTTTTGTTTAAATTTTTTTACTTCATAAATTTAACCAACAATTGTGCCAACCAATTATCTTTGTATTCTGTGATCTTGTCCAAAACATTATCAGCTTTAAGAACAAAATCATATAATTTTGTGGTTTGTTCTACAAAATGTTTTTCTTCAGCTGTTGTATTAGCGTCAATAGAAGAAACTTCTTTTAGTACTTTTAACGCTGGTTTTATTTCTCGTTTACTTCTTTCTTTAGAAATTTTAACGGCTAGTTCGTCTAAATCTTTTTCGGCAGTAAAAAACTCACGTCGTTCACCAGCTTTGTATTCTTTGTAAACAATTCCCCAATCCATCAAAGCACGGATGTTCATTGAAGCATTTCCACGAGAAATTTGTAATTCTTCCATAATGTCTTCCATAGAAACAGCTTCGTTAGATACCATCAACAAGGCGTGTATTTGTGCCATTGTTTTGTTGATACCCCACTGAGAACCTAAAGCTCCCCAGGTTTGAACAAATTTATTTTTTGCTTCTTTGAATTCCATACACCAAAGGTATAAAAATGTTTTTAAACTTTCAAAAAAAAATGAAAGTTTATTTTGTTTTAAATTTCAGGCTGATTTTTTTTATTATATAACGATTGCGTTTATTAGTTCATTATGGATGTAATTATGGTAATATGAACTTGAATTTTTCAGATAAAATTTTAAAGTAGATGAATCAGTTTTTGTCAAAATGAAATCAATTATTTCTTTGGTGGTACCTTCGTTTTTGTTGTAATAATAGGAAGTTTGTATAACAGTTTGTAGGAATTTTATTTCATCTAATTGATGTGCAATTCCTTTGTATTGATTAACAAAAGCTAAATTATGAGAATTTGCTAACATTTCGAAAAGATCATTTTGTTTGCCATCTATTTTTTTAATTTCAAAATAGAAATCAAAAGCTTCGATATTACCACCTTGATAGCTATAGCGTGCATTTGTTAAGACCGCCTGTCTATATTTTTTGAATTTTTCGGTAGTTGCATTTTCTCTGATGAAATTATAATGGGATATTGAAAAAATGTATTTTCCATAATCACATAATATGTCCGCAAGTTTTATTGTATCGTTGTTTTGCGTGTAAATATCAATTAATATGGTGACATAAGGTAAGTCATAATCCGTTTTTAAATTTCCGGCTATTTGTTCTAAACAATATTTTTCGGCTAGTTCAGATTGCTTGATGTTTACCAACTCTTGTGTTAATAGTAGGTTGTATGTATTTTGAAATTTTCTAGGTTTAAAATTGTTTAAGTATTTTTTAAATAATCCGTTTTCAATAAATATAGTAAGTAAAAGTGAGTCTATTTCAAATGATAATAATGAAAAGTTTTCTTTAAAGTTTTCATAAAGGACATTGTATTTTTCTTCTATATATTTAACTAAAAAGTTTTTTTGAAATTCATTGGTTTTAGAAAGTTCATAAGCATTTGCTACAAAATCAAGATCGCTTTTATAAAACTTGTCTTCAAAAATTAAATTGATATAAAACCGAACGGCTTTTTGCCATTCTTCAATTTCTTTAATATTGAATAATGATTTTAATTTGGCATTATATAAATTTTCAACAAGTTTTGTAATTCGGGTACTAGTAATATAATGAGTGTAGTTGAACTCTTCTAAAACGTTTACTACAATTTTAAAAAGGTTATGGTTTTCAGGGGTAAATTTTAAAAAAATGGAATCTAAAATAGGCTTTAGGGAGACATTTAGATTATCTACAATTTTTTTAACTTCGCTAGTTTCTATTTTTTTTCTCTTACCTATAATTGAAGTTATACTCTCTTGAATTGTCTTTTTTATAGAATTTTCATCAACAATAAACTCATTCCTTCCAAAATGATTTTTAAAAATAAATGCTAATTCTTTATTTCTGTTTAAAGTTTCAGACAGCCATATTTTTAGAGTTTCTTCATTAATTGTTTCAAGGATTTCGTCGGTTTCTGAAAGTTTCTTTTTGGCAGCTTTTTTTAGAATTGGCTTTTCGTTCTTGCTTTCTGATACAAAAGCAACTAAAGCAATTATATGCGAGCATATTCCGCCGAAATCACAATCACAGCTTGTTGATTTTACATTTTTCTTGCTGTCTAATACTAATTGAACATCGTAGCTTTTACCTCCATCATCGACATAGGCCACGAAGTTGTTTTTAGTCAATTCGTCTAAATCTCTAACATTTAATTTTTTTGCTGATTTTAATTTTAGTTTATGCTCAGTGATAAATTGATTTAGTGTCATTAGTTTAATGATTCGTTTTGTTGGAATTAATGTTCTAATTTTCAATTAACTTTATAAATTTCTAAAGCTTTTTATTGATAATCTATATTTTGCAAAAATAAAATGTTTTGAGATTTGATTGGTCATTATTTTACCTCTTATCCTCTTTGCTATAATTTGAAATGCCATCTATAGGTATTTGAGTTCCTGAAAATTTAGGTTTTCTATTTCGTAACACGTCTATAAATGCTTTGAATCTTGAAAAATATTCTCGGAAGGAAACATATCTATACATTCTATATTGCCCTTTATTGGCCGAATAACCTATTGAGTTAATCCCAACTTGGTTACCAATATAAATGGCTCTGTTAAGATGGTATTTCTGCGAAATAAGAATAGCGTTGTTGATATTAAAGATAGTTTTTGCTCTGTATAAAGTAGAATAACTATCAAAACCAGCATAATCAATATAAATTTTTGTAGTGTCAACGCCGTGTTGATAACAATAATTTTTCATTACTGTTAATTCGTCATGTTCGTCTCTTCCATTATCTCCAGAGAGTAAAATTTTCTGAATTTTATTGGTGTTATAAAGACGAATACCAGCATCTAATCTATCTTTTAGGTATTTACTGGGTTTGTCACCATTTATTCCTGCTCCGAAAATAATCCCTACTTTAGTAGCAGGGATGTTTTTTTCGGACAAAAAAACACTTTTTTCTGTAATGGATTTTATATAGAAGTTTACTAGTAAAATTGCTATTCCTAATAAAATAGTAATGTAGGCACCGCTTTTTATATATTTTCTTAAGTTCATTTTAGGTTAAAATTATAAAAGTCCCGCTCTTTTCAACAATGCTTCTGGTTTAGGTTCTTGACCTCTAAACTTTTTGTACAATGTCATAGGGTGGTCGGTACCGCCTTGTGATAGTACATTGTCTTTGAATTTCTTTGCTACCTCTTTGTCAAAGAGTCCATTTTCTTGGAAATATGCAAAAGCATCGGCATCTAAAACTTCGGCCCATTTGTAGCTGTAGTATCCTGATGAATATCCACCTTGGAAAATATGGGAGAAAGAAACACTCATACAATTTTCGGCTACATCTGGATATAAGGCTGTGTTTTCAAAAGCTCTTTTTTCAAATTCTTTTACACTTTCTACTGTCACTGGTTTTCCGTGATATTCCATATCCAATAATCCAAAACTTAACTGTCTTAACGTAGCCATACCTTCAAGGAAAGAAGCACTTTCTTTTATTTTGTCAACATATTCTTGCGGAATTACTTCGCCTGTTTCATAATGTTTAGCAAATAGGGCCAATGCTTCTGGTTCATAACACCAGTTTTCCATTACTTGGCTTGGTAATTCAACAAAGTCCCAATATACAGATGTTCCTGATAGACTTGGATAGGTTGTATTCGCAAGCATTCCGTGAAGTGCGTGACCAAATTCGTGAAAAAGTGTGGTAACTTCATTGAAAGTCAGAAGGGAAGGCTTCGTTTCTGTTGGTTTGGTAAAGTTACAAACAATAGAAACGTGCGGTCTTTCTTGTTTGCTTTCCTTTACAAATTGCGATTTGTAAGAAGTCATCCATGCACCGTTGCGTTTTCCCTTTCTTGGGAAATAATCTGAATAGAAAACAGCTACTAAATCTCCTTTTTCGTCCGTTACTTCAAAAGTATGAACATCTTCGTGGTATTTGTCAATATCAAAAACTTCTGTAAAAGTTAATCCAAATAATCGGTTAGCAATTTCAAAAGCGCCCGCTTGTACTTTTTGTAATTCAAAATAAGGTTTTAGTTTTTCATCATCCAGATTAAATAATTCTTGTTTTAATTTCTCCGAATAATAAGCACCATCCCATTTTTCTAATTGGTCAATACCGTCCATTTTTTTAGCAAACGCAGTCAATTGAGTAAATTCTCTTTCAGAGGCAGGTTTTGCTTTAAGTAACAAATCATTTAGGAATGATTTTACTTTGTCAGGATTTTGCGCCATACGCTCTTCAAGAACAAAATGAGCGTGCGATTCATAACCCAATAAAATAGCTCTCTCGTGACGTAAGGAAACGATTTTTTTTACATTCTCCTGATTGTCAAATTCATTATTATGAAATGCTTTTTTTCCGTAAGCAATAGTAATTTCTTTGCGTAATTCACGATTGTCAGCATAGGTTACAAAAGGGGAGTAGCTAGGATAGTCTAATGTGAAAATCCAACCCTCTTTCCCTTTGCTTTTTGCTAATGAACGTGCTGTTTCAATAGTGTCCTCAGGAAGGCCTTTTAAATCAGACTCGTTAGTAAGATGTAATTCGTAATTGTTAGTTTCAGCCAAAACATTTTCTCCAAAAGTCAGTTTCAATTTGGCTAATTGAGTATCGATTTCTCTTAATCTTTCTTTTTTGTCTTCCGCTAATAGAGCTCCATTTCTAGAGAATCCTTTGAATTTTTTATCTAATAATGTTACTTGTTCAGTGGTGAGTGCTAACGAATCTTTTTGGTCGTAAACTGTTTTTATTCTTTCAAAAAGTATTTTGTTTAACGTGATGTCATTACCGAGCTCTGTTAATGAAGGCGAAACTTCTTGAGCAATTTTTTGCATTTCGTCATTAGTTTCCGCCGAATTCAAATTGAAAAAGATACTTGTAATTCTATCTAAAGTACTACCAGCATATTCTAATGCTTCTATAGTGTTTTCAAATGTTGGATTTTCAGGATTATTTACAATGCTATCGATTTCGCTTCTAGTAATTTTAATCCCCTCAGCAATAGCAGGGGCAAAATCTTCTATTGCAATAGTATTAAAGGGAGCTGTGTCGTGCTTAGTGTTGAATTTATTTGTAAGAATTTTCATAAAATTGTGTATTTCATCGATTTTTTTTGTTTTATAACGCAATGTTTTATAGGTTTGGGATGCTTAAAGCTAGTTATATAGATTTTAGCCCAAAAAAGACTCTATTGTATTTATATAGAACAGTTTAAGTATTGATTTTTAACCCAAGTCGATATTTATGTTTGTGTTACTAAAGCTCCAAATACCACTGGAGCTTTTTTATTTTATAAAAATAAAAAAAATAGTTATAAAAAATCCCGAATACATCGGGGTTATAATTATTCTTTTAAACTTTCAGAGGCTTTGAGTACCGCTTGTTTTAAACCTTCCTTGTAAACTATCATTTTGTCTAAAATTTCTTGGTTTTGAGAACCAATAATTTGAGCAGCAAGTATTCCAGCATTTTTTGCGCCGTTCAAAGCAACGGTTGCCACAGGAACACCGCCTGGCATTTGTAGGATAGATAATACAGAGTCCCATCCATCTATAGAGTTGCTAGATTTTACTGGTACACCTATTACAGGTAGTGGACTCATACTCGCTACCATACCTGGTAAATGCGCAGCACCACCTGCTCCAGCAATAATTACATTAATGCCTCTAGTGTGAGCATTTGAACTAAAATCAAATAATTTTTCAGGAGTTCTATGAGCAGATACGATATCTACTTCTGTTTCTATTCCAAATTCTTTTAAAATATCGATGGCGTCTTGCATTACAGGCATATCTGATATGCTTCCCATTACGATGGCTACTTTCATAGTGTGTTGTCTAAATTATATATTATTTTACGGTTGTGGAATCATATTCCAAATGTCTATGTTGAATTCTTCTTGAATGGTTCTTAGATATTTGATAGAACTTATGTCGTCACTAATTAAATATTCAAAAAAATCTATTGGAGTAATTCCCCAATTTTCGATTTCTTTTCTTTTTCTTTCAATGAATTTTCTTCGTCTTTCTATTTTTTCTGGTTTATTTAATTCAAGAAAATTAATTAAGTTTTTAACTTTTTCTGTTTTGCTCTCCTCGAATCGATATTCACCTTTTAAGTACTTTAATTCAGTTTCGAAATTTTCATCAGTTGGGTGTAAAATGTCTTCAAACGAAATATTATTTTTATTGAATTCATTTTCTTTTAAACGTTTCAGAAAATTTACTTTGTTTTTAACTTTGAACCAATTTGTGTAATTGTCTTTTTCAGTACATTTTAAGTTTGGATTAAAATGTTCGATATCGTTTGAATCACTTATTGAGTCAATATATTCTTCTGAATATGCACAAAAATTTTTTTGCTCTTTTAAAAGTATTGAACCCAAATTACTATTATTGCTTCCTTTTTTACAATTATAATTTATGGATTTAATTATTACTTCTGAATTATTGATGTCTTTGAATATTTTTTTCATTTATATCAAAATTATATAGATCTCCAATTTTTGTGGCTTTTAAAATGTAATTCTTCTTTTTTTCTTTGTCTATTTCTTCTCTCGCTTTGTCTAAAAGTTCAATATATTCTTTGAATTTTTCTTGAGTATTTTTATTGTAATAATTTACGCCAAAATCTTCATACACTATATCATTCGGGTCATCACCTATAGGAGACGTTCCTTGTCTTACAGCTACCTTTCCTTCTTCATCGAAATATAAAATAAATCGCTCACAAGGTTCAAAAGACGCTGCAATAAATGGAGAGTGGGTTGCTATTATAAACTGTGCTTTAGGGGCAAGTTTTTTATAATGATCTATCAGTTCCATTTGCATATCAGGATATAAAGAACGTTCTGGTTCGTCTATTAAGATGATTGATTCTTTGGTTTCGAGTTTATAAAGAGGTAAGGAGTTGAGTAAAAGTTGTTTGGTTCCCGTACTGATGTTTTTTATATCAACATTCTCTCCTGTGTTTTTATTTTTTAAAGGGATAATGTTTTTTGCATTTGTTAAATCTACTTCTAATTGAATTTTCTCTAAGATGATATTGAATTTTTCTGAAAAATCTATTAGGGGATTTATATTTTCTGATTTCCAAGCATCTATTTTGTTTTGAGAAGAATTGTCTAGTACATTTCCGCTATTAATTAATTCTGTTGCAAATTGTAAAAAGTTTTGTAAATAATTTATACTTGAATTTAGTAATCTGATCCAAATTTCTTCTTCAATATTGTCATTGAAAATTATGTTTTGATTTTCATTTACAGCAAATTGTTCAATAAAAGAAAAAGTTCTAGATTTCTCTATTAACAAAATAGGTTCTTTTTCGAAAAATTCTAAATTTTTAGTTGATAGTAGTTCAGCTGTAAAATAAAATAGACTTTTTGCTTCTTTTATGAGCGTGCTAGTAAAAGTTGATTTATTCGAACTTCTTTGTATAATGTTTCCATTTAGGTAGTAATTGCCTTCTTTAAAACTAAAGTTATTTTCGTTTATCTGTAATCCAATAGTACTATCATATTTATTGAAATTTATCCAGATTTTGCTATCTTCATCTAATTCAGTATTTAGTAGATTGCTAATATCTTTGTGTATTAGTTCTAATAACTTCGTTTTCCCTGTTCCACTTTGTCCAATAAAACATATTTTGTCCAAAGGTTTTCCACGTTTTATTTCATCGTGAAAATCCATAGGATAGGTAAAGTCAAAATTTAAGTCTTTTAAATGTTTATACTCGTCTATATATAATTTCGAAATCTTCATCGATGTGTGTCTTTTTACAAAAATAAATAAAATTGGTATAAACCATCTAGTTTCATCTTATTTAGAAAAATATTGAAAAACCAGCTTCATTTTTTAACTTTTAAAATGACTGAATACTAAATATTGATTACTGACCACTGACCACTATCATTGACCACTAATAACTCTAATACTATTCTTCACTTCTTCAGCAATTCGTCTCGCTTCTTTCATATCTTCATTTACAATAGTAACGTGTCCCATTTTGCGGAATGGTCGTGTTTCTCGTTTTCCATAAATATGAGGCGTTACTCCTTCTATCGACATTATTTGTTCGATATTTTCATAAACTACTTGCCCCGAGTGACCTTCTTCACCAACTAAGTTGACCATAATACCTGCGACTTTGCTATCGGTATTTCCAAGTGGTAAGTCTAATATAGCACGTAGGTGTTGTTCAAATTGCGAAGTATAACTGGCTTCAATGCTATAATGTCCTGAATTGTGTGGGCGAGGAGCAACCTCATTTACAAGAATATCATCATCTTCTGTTTGAAACATCTCTACTGCAAGTAAACCTACGTGGTTCATTGCTTCAGAAACTTGTAAGGCAATTTTTTGTGCTTTTTCAGAAACTTTTTTTGAAATTCTAGCAGGACATATAGTATATTCCACTTGGTTAGCTTCGGGGTGAAATTCCATTTCGACAACAGGATAAGTTTTAATTTCTCCTTTTGGGCTACGTGCAACTATAACTGCTAATTCGTTTTTGAAAGGAACTAAGTCTTCTGCTAGACATTCTACTTCGGGTAACCCCATTAGATCCATTGTGGAACGAACAATTTTTACACCATTACCATCGTAACCGCCTTGTGCTGATTTCCATACAAATGGGAACTCTAACTCATCCTTTTCTATAGCTTTTTTTAAATCGGCAATGTCAACAAAACGTTGATGTGCCGAAGTAGGGATATTATTTTCTACATAAAAATCCTTTTGTCTTCCTTTGTTTTGTATTAAACGTAATGTTTTAGGTGATGGATAAACAGGAAGACCTTCTTCTTCTAGTTTTTCTAAAGCTTCTAGGTTGACATTTTCAATTTCGATGGTAAGTAAATCTACCATTTTACCAAATTGATATACTGTGTCAAATTCTAATAAGCTACCATTGTAAAAAGCATTGCAACCAAATCGAGCAGGTGCTTCTTCGCTAGGGTCTAAAACTATTGTTTGGATGTCGAATTTTCTGGTGTCGTAAAGCAACATTTTGCCTAATTGGCCACCTCCTAAGATTCCTAATTTAAAATCGGATGAAAAATAATTCATTTGGTGTAGTTATTATTTTTTAAATTGAATCAAGGAGTTACTTCGCTTGAGTCATTATTGCGTTGTTGTGTTTGGCAAAGATAAATAAACCAATTAGGTTTTCAAAGTCTTGTTCTTAAACAAGTTTTAACGTAATAACTATGTTGGGGATACGATAAGTGTGAGATAAGAGATTTTTATTTGAAAATTTCAATTGTAATAACTACTAATGTGTAAAACTTATAAAAAAATGCCTCAACAAATTAAGTTGAGGCAAATATAAATAGGTGATTTGGGGTAAATTGTTTTTTGTTTTGATTTTAATAATTGGTAAGCAAATTTTATTATACCAATTATTAGTTACAAATTTAAGATAAGATTTTTGAATTACTGTACGGTTTTTCCGTACAAATTGTTAAAATTTCTATTCTGTCAATATTTTGGTTATCAGTATTTTATTTGTTTTTTAAAAAATATTGCACATTGGAAGGGTAACAAATGAAAGTATAGTTGATATAGGTGTATAACTTTAAAAATTTTAAAAAATGGAAATTGGAAAATTCAAAAGAAATGAGTTAACTAAAAACGAATTGAAAACTATTAATGGAGGAAATGAGGTAATTCCTGTATCGACAACAACTCAGATTACCGACTTTAATTCTTCTAGAAGTAATAGAGAAAGAGGGAGGTAAGAAAAAAAAGGCTTGATTTTCAAGCCTTTTTTTTGTTTAATTTTTTTAAAAGATTTCGAGTAGCTGCTTGATAGGCAGGTGTGTGATTAGGATAATCTTGTTGAATAATGTTTTTTAGTTCAGGATATATCCAATCGTATTTCTTGCCAAAAACAAATAAAGCTTTCATAGCATAGACTTTGGTGGCTACTTTTTCTTCGCGAATTAGCCAATCAAAGCAAATTTCTATAATTTGAGTTTCTTGAAGTTGGGATAAAGTAATACCATTTGCCCTATGATTGCTTTTGGCTAGAAATAAACAAATTTTAGACATAGGTCGTATGGCTGAATCATTTTTAAGTTGTGGGAGGACTTCACAAAAATTGTCAAAATATGGGACAAAAAGTTTTAATTTTTTCTCGCAAACTAATTCAAGTATCCAACAGCCTTTATGATGATTTTTGTCTTCTGGGTTAAATGCAACAGTAATAACTGTTTTGAGGAAACTATCATCTCTCAATGCTAAATTTCTATTTTTTTCTCTGTCTATTCGTCCCGCAGTACTTTGTTCGATTCTGTGGTGTAATTCTGAATTCATGTTTCAAAAATACATATATCCATAAAAAAATCGAGGCTAAAAGCAATCAATTTATTAAATCTAAAATCTTTACATTATCTTTGCCGTTTATTTCTCATTTCAACTATATGGAAATTAAATTACACGACAAATACTTTAAACCATTCATTGACGCTCAAGAATTGGATTTTGCTATAGCTAATATGGCCGAAAAAATTGAAGATGATTTTCAGGATGAGATTCCTGTTTTCGTTGGTGTTCTAAATGGTTCGTTTATGGTGTTGTCAGATTTGATGAAACATTACAATCATCCTTGTGAGGTGTCATTTGTAAAAATGGCTTCTTATGAAGGAACTCAATCTACTAACGAAGTCAAACAATTAATTGGATTAAATCAAAATTTAGAAGGTAGAAGTGTAATAGTTGTTGAAGATATAGTAGATACTGGAAATACTATAGAAGAATTAAAGCATATTTTTAAAAATCAAGGTGTAAAACATTTTAAAATAGCTACTTTGTTTTTAAAACCTGAAGCTTATAAAAAAGACATCAAATTGGATTATGTTGGAATACGAATTCCTAATAAATTTATTGTAGGTTTTGGATTAGACTATGATGGTTTAGGGCGAAATCTGAAAGATGTTTACCAATTATCCGAATAGAAAACTACACAAATAACACATAACTTATAAATTTTTTACTAGAATGATCAATATTGTTCTTTTCGGGAAACCCGGAGCAGGAAAAGGTACACAAGCCGAAATTTTAAAAGAGAAATACAATTTAATTCATATTTCTACAGGTGATTTATTTAGATATCACAAAGGGAATAATACTGAGTTAGGGCTATTAGCAAAAAAATATGAAGAAGAAGGGCGGTTAGTTCCAGATGAATTAACTACTAATATGCTAATCGAAGAAGTTAAAAGAAAAATTGGAACTTCAAGTGGTTTTTTATTTGATGGCTATCCACGTACATTAGCACAAGCTGAATCATTGGATGAGTTTTTAAGTTCTATAAATGAAGTTGTAACAGCCACAATTGCATTAGAAGCTGATGATGAAATTCTTGTAGCTAGATTATTAGAAAGAGGGAAAACTTCTGGAAGAGTTGATGATCAGGACGAGGAGAAAATACGTAATCGTTATCAGGAGTATAATGAAAAAACAGCTCCTTTAATGGATTATTATAAAAAACAGAATAAGTTTTATGCTGTAAATGGCATAGGCACAGTGCCTGAAATTACAGAACGTTTAAGTAAAGTTATAGAAAGTTTATAGAATTTGTTTAAAGTTTAGAGTTACAAGTTCAAAGGTTAAATGTTATATTTGTATAGAATGTTTTCATTAAAAAGTAACTTGAAACATTAAATAAATCAAACAAAAAATAAATGGAAATAGTCATAATACTCTTGCTGATATTGCTAAATGGAGTTTTCTCTATGTCAGAAATCGCACTCATATCAGCAAGAAAGAATAGGTTAGAAACCGCTGCCAAAAAAGGCAATACGAGTGCGAGAACAGCTTTAGATTTGGCAAACTCACCAAATCGTTTTTTGTCCACAGTACAAATAGGTATTACACTTATAGGAATATTAACAGGTATCTATTCAGGGGACAAAATAACTCATGATGTACAGGATTTCTTTGCAGGTTATCCATTAACAGCTCCTTACTCTAACGGTCTAGGGACTGGAGTCGTAGTTGTTTTACTAACTTTTTTCTCTTTGGTTCTAGGAGAATTATTACCTAAACGTATTGGGTTGAACTATCCAGAAACAATTGCAAAATCTGTTGCTGTACCTATGAAAATGATTTCGGTTGCTACCGCACCGTTTATTTGGTTGTTAACACATTCGACAGATTTTATTTTAAAAGCTTTGAATATAAAGCCTACTGCCGATGGTAAAGTAACAGAGGAAGAAATCAAGGCTATTATCAAGGAAGGTACAGAAGGTGGTGAGGTTCAAGAAATTGAACAAGATATTGTGGAACGTGTGTTTCATATTGGCGATAGAAAAGTAAATTCTTTAATGACACATCGTAAATCGGTTGTGTATCTTTCTCTTGAAGATGATGTGAAAGAATTAAAACAACAGGTTTTAAACGAACTTCATTCCATTTATCCAGTTTGTGAAGAAAATTTAGATAATATTATTGGGGTTGTTTTCCTAAAAGACTTATTTGCCAATTTTGAAAAAGGAGGCAATTTTGATTTGAAAACAATCACAAAAGAGCCAGTTTATTTTATAGAACATACTTCGGCTTATAAAGCACTTGAAATTTTTAAGAAAACAAAAGTGCATTATGCTTTTGTAACGGATGAACACGGAGTATTGCAAGGTATTATCACACTGAATGATATTCTTGAAGCTCTAGTAGGCGATGCAGCTGAGTTTTATGAGGAAGAGTTTCAATTAATTGCACGTGAAGATGGCTCGTGGTTAGTAGATGGACATTATTCATTACATGATTTCTTAACATATTTTGATTTAGATGATCAAATTAATGATTATGAGGTTACTACAGTAAGTGGTTTGATAATGACAGAATTAGATACAATACCTAAAGTGGGAGAGAAGCTAATTTGGAATAAAATGGAATTAGAAGTAATGGATATGGACGGTGTTAAAATTGATAAGGTTTTAGTACGTTCTCTTAAGGAGATAAATTAATAAATTTGCAGTCCCAGTGAGCAGTATTCAGTTACTGTGCACTGAGTACTGTTTACTGAATACTGAATAAAATGACAGAAGGGAATTTTGTAGACTACGTAAAAATATATGCTTCATCGGGTAAAGGGGGAAAAGGTTCATCTCACTTACATCGTGAAAAATTTATTGAAAAAGGTGGTCCAGATGGAGGAGATGGTGGTCGTGGAGGTCACGTTATCGTTGTAGGAAATAAAAATTTATGGACGTTGTTTCATCTTAAGTTTTTACGACATGTAAAGGCAGGACATGGAGGTGATGGTGGTAGTTCTCGTTCTACAGGTCACGATGGAGAAGATAAATATATCGAAGTGCCATTAGGAACTGTTGTGAAAGATAAAGATACTGATGAGGTTTTGTTTGAAATCACTGAAGATGGTGAAAAGAAGGTTTTAGTAGAAGGAGGAAAAGGCGGTTTAGGTAACTGGCATTTCCGTTCTGCGACAAACCAAACTCCTCGTTATGCACAACCTGGTATGCCTCCAATAGAAATTGATGTTATACTTGAGTTAAAGGTTTTGGCAGATGTAGGATTGGTCGGTTTTCCTAATGCGGGTAAATCTACCTTGCTGTCTGTGTTAACATCAGCCAAGCCTAAAATCGCTGATTATCCTTTTACAACTTTAAAGCCAAATTTAGGAATTGTTGCTTACAGAGATTTTCAATCGTTTGTAATTGCTGATATTCCTGGGATTATTGAAGGAGCGGCAGAGGGAAAAGGATTGGGGCATTATTTTTTAAGACATATAGAACGTAATTCAACTTTATTGTTTTTAGTTCCAGCAGATGCAGATGACATTAAAGAACAATATGAAATATTGTTAGATGAACTTCGTCGTTACAATCCTGAAATGTTAGACAAAGACAGGTTGTTGGTAATTTCGAAATGTGATATGCTTGATGATGAATTGAAGGCAGAGATGAAAGCTCAATTAGATAAAGAAATAAAAGGAGTGCCTTATTTGTTTATTTCTTCTGTAGCTCAGCAAGGATTAACAGAATTGAAAGACAAATTATGGCAAATGCTTAATGCATAAATAGTATAGATTTATCTTGATTTTATTACAAAGCCGTTTTAATTGAAACGGCTTTTGTTATTTGCTAGATTCCGCTATCGACTTCGTGGTCAAAGATGAAAAAATAGAGTAAAAAAATGGACAGAAATTTTTTATACAAATCTAGTTTTGTTAAATTAACTGAAAAATAGATTGTGGTTTAGATTCTAAGTTATTCGTAACAATTTATTACAATATTATAAGTTATAGTCAAATCAAGAAATAGATAATTCAATAGTGAAAGTTGTTTTTATGTGTAGTAATTTTGTTACTTCTGTTTAGTGTATTTTTCTAATACGCAATTTGTACGTGTTGATTTTTTTAAAGCTTCTAGTAGTTTAAGTTAGAAGTTAGTTTGATAGTAATTTTTTAGTTTTAATCATAATTCAAATTATGCTAATGAAGAAAATTTTTGATAACCGTTTCCTGTTTTTGGTATTCTGTAATTTATTCACAGGTGTATTTCTCTATGGTCAAGAAACTAGTTATAAGGAATTTAATAAAATGTTCCCCAAGAGAGAACTTAGAGGAGTTTTTGTTGCCTCTATTTATAATTTGAATTGGCCTAAAAATCCTAATTCTACTCCTGAGGTTCAAAAGGCAGAACTAATTTCAATTTTTGAAAAATTAAAAAAGAATGGTTATAATACCGTTTTTTTGCAAGTAAGAGGTGAGTGTGATGCGCTGTATAATTCACAAATAGAGCCTTGGTCTTATAGGTTGACAGGACGTCAAGGTAAAGCTCCTAATCCTTTTTGGGATCCACTGGAATTTGCTATAAAAGAAGCACATACCAGAGGTTTAGATTTACACGCGTGGCTTAACCCTTATAGAGCTTCTGCAAATGTTAAATCCTACCCAATTGCTGATTCACATATTATAAAACGAAAACCTGAATGGGTTTTTTCTGCCTCAAATATTTTTAATTTAAAAATCTTAAATCCTGGATTAAAAGAAGTCAGAGATTACATAACAGAGGTTGTTAAGGATATCTCTACACGATATGATGTAGATGGAATTCATTTTGATGATTATTTCTATCCTGATGCGGGTATGAAATTAAATCAAGATAAAATGACATTCAAGCAGAATAATCCTGATAGTATAGCTTCAATTGAAGATTGGCGAAGAGACAATGTGAATAAAATGATTGCTCAAGTATATGATGCCATTCAGGTTGTAAATAAAAAATTAAATAAGAATATTGTTTTTGGAGTAAGTCCAATAGGGATTTGGAAAAGCGGAACCCCTGAAGGAACTTTCGGGAACCCTTCCTTTTCAGCTTTGTTTTGTGATCCTATAGCTTGGCTTGAACAAGAGAAAGTAGATTATTTAGCACCCCAAATCTATTGGCGAATAGGTGGTCGTCAAGATTATATGAAAGTGTCCTCTTGGTGGGATGAACAAATCTCAAAAAAGAATAAACATCTTTATGTGAGTCAGGTTTATTATAGGATGGTTGATGAGAGTAATTGGTCTAATAAAGAATTGATAAAACAAGTTAGGTATAATCGTTCTGATACTTTGAAGGTAACTTTTGGACAGATAGCTTATAATTTTAATTCTATAGAGAAAAACCATAAGAAGATTAACGAAGTGTTTTTAGATTCTGTATATAAGTACAAAACTTTTGCTCCACCTATTTCTAAATTAGACTCAATCCAGCCTAATAAACCATTAAATGTTACGTTTGATGGGGAAGTTTTAAAGTGGAAAACTCCCGAAATAGCAACAGATGGTGATTTACCTGTAAAATATGTTGTTTATGCTTTTGATTCTCCTCAAGAAATCTCCACAAATCAAAATGACGGAACTAAAATTATAGATATTGTGGTGTCGAATGAGTTTGTTGTCAATGACGACAATTTAAAGTCGAAATATTTTGTTATTACTTCTCTTGATGATAATAATAACGAAAGTTCGGGGTTTGAGGAATTTGTTTGTTTAGATGCTAAAGTCAAATAAAAATTTCAAAATGTAGTAGTGTTGAATTCATAAATCCTCAATTTTAGTAATCTTTGAAAGGTTTTAATCCATTTATAGCGTTCAAAATTCAACTTCTGAACTACTGAATTTTTATGAGTAATTGAGTTCACAGCAGAATCTAATTCTTAGATTTTAAACCACTACACCTGATAGGTTTTGAAAAACCTGTCAGGTGTAGTAAAGAAAACGAATTTAGGAGAAGACTCTAATTAATAATAGGTATTCTTAAAACTTGACCTGGGTATATTTCGTCTGGATCCTTTAACATAGGTTTGTTAGCTTCAAAAATTACTTCATATTTCATAGGGTCACCATAATATTTGTCGGCGATTTTTGATAACCAATCGCCTTCCACTACAGTGTGATATTGAGCTTCTGGAGCTGGTTCTGCAACTGTCATTTGGTTGTCAACAGTTTCTACACCTTCTACGTTTCCTAATGCCAATACAATTTTTTCAGAATCCGCTTGCTGTGCTACTTCTCCAGATACAACAACAACGCCATCGTCTTTAACTGATACTTTTAATGAATTAAATGGCAATCCTAATGCTTGAACGTGTCCTAATAATACACTTGCTTTTAGTTGTGCTTTTTCTTCTGCTGGAGCGGCTTCTTCTTTTGCCCCAAATAGTTTTTTACCTGCCCCTTTGATAAATGAAAATAATCCCATTGTTTTTTGTTTTTTAAATGTTAATATTCCCAAATTTAACAAATATTACGCCAACTTAATTTTTTGAGTATGATTTTTAGGATATGTAAATGTTAAATTAATCTTAAAGAAATTGTAAAAGCATAGTTAAATTTTATCCGAATTTTTAAAAAGATTATCTTCGCCCCACTAACAAAACAATGTAATTATGAAAAAATTAGTTTTATCCTTAATAGCTGCAATTATGCTTGTGCCAACAAGTGTTAAGGCAGATGAAGGGATGTGGTTTTTAATGTTCATAGAACGTTTAAACCATCGTGATATGCAAAAAATGGGACTTCAGCTAACAGCAGAGGAAATTTACAGCATAAATCATCATAGTTTAAAAGACGCTATCGTTCAGTTTAATGGCGGATGTACAGCAGAGCTTATTTCAAAGGATGGTTTAGTACTTACAAACCACCATTGCGGGTATGATGCTATTGCAGAGTTATCTACTGCTGATAAAAATCATTTAAAAAATGGTTATTGGGCAGCAAATAGAGGAGAAGAATTAAAACCTTCTAGTCTGTTTGTACGTTTCTTTGTTCGTATGGACGATTGCTCAAAAAGAATTTTATCGGTTGTTAATGATAAAATGACTGAAGTAGAACGTGAAAAAGCAATAAACCAAGAAATTGCAAAAATTGAAAAAGAAAACAATGAAGGCGGAAAATATGTGGTTTCTGTTCGCCCATTTTTTCAAGGTAATGAATATTACTATTTTGTTTACCAAGATTATAAAGACGTTCGTTTAGTAGGAACACCTCCAGAGAGTTTAGGGAAATTTGGTGGCGATACAGATAACTGGGAGTGGCCTCGTCACACAGCAGATTTCTCTATGTTCCGTATTTATGCTGATGCAAATGGTAATCCAGCTGAATACTCACAAAGTAATGTGCCTTTACAGCCTAAACATCATTTACCTGTAAATTTAAAAGGAGTTAAAGAAAATGATTTTGCAATGATTTTAGGTTATCCAGGTCGTACGAATCGTTGGATGCCAGCGGGTGGTATAGAGCAAAATGTGAAATTTGCTTATCCTGCTTGGGTAGAAGGAGCAAAAACAGGTATGGATAATATGAAAAAATATATGAATCAAAGTGATGCTTTGAATCTTGTATATGCTTCTAAATTTGCTTCTACTGCTAACTATTGGAAGAACCGTCAAGGTATGATAGATGCGTTAACTAAATTCGGTACTGCAAAAACGAAAGCAGCTCAAGAAGCTAAATTTAATACTTGGGCAAATAAACCTGAAAATAAAGCTAAATATGGTGATGTTGTAGCGACTATCAATAAATTCTACGGAATGACAAATGAAAAAGCACGTCACGATAATTATTTGCAGCAATTACTTAGAACTTCAGCTTTTGGTTCAGTAGGAAGAACTATAGGGAAGCAATTAGAAAATTATCTAAAAGCTGAAACTATCAAGCGTGGACAAATGCTTCCTGCTATCAATGAAATGGTAGATGAGTTTTTTAAAGAAGTTCATATTCCAGCTGAAAAAGATATTCTTGCGGCTCAATTAAAATTGTATGCTACCAAATCTGTTGGATATGCTATTGCACCTAAAGTAGCTGAAATTGGAAAAGCAAATAACAATGATTTTACTAATTATGTAAATGATGCTTTCAATTCAAGTATTTTTACTTCTAAGGAAAAAATCAAAGCCTTTTTAGCAAACCCAAGTGAGCAGGCTCTTACTACAGATGCATTATATGTATTGTCTAATGATTTAATTACCCATTTTGGATCTAAATCTGAAGTTATTGCTAAAGCGCAAAATGATTTTGGTGCAGCTTTCCGTAAATTGGTTGAAGGTTTGAGAGAATCTAAAATTGGCGCAATTAAATATCCAGATGCAAATTCAACTTTACGTTTAACTTATGGTAAAGTACGTGCGTTACCAGCTGATAAGCGTAATGATGCAACAGTAAATAATTATACAACTTTAGCAGGACAGGTAAAAAAATATAAAAATGGAGACGCAGAGTTTGATTTGCCTTCTAAAGTGTTAGAAATGAATGCCAATAAAGAATTTGGACGTTTTGCAGACAAAGATGGCTCATTACACGTAAATTTCTTGACAGACAATGATATTACAGGTGGTAATTCTGGTTCGCCTGTATTAAATGGAAAAGGGGAGTTAATAGGATTAGCTTTCGACGGAAATATCGAAGCTATGGCTGGTGATGTGATTTTTGATAACAAATTGCAAAGAACAATCAATGTTGATATTCGTTATGTATTATGGGTAATTGAGAATTTCTCAAACGCTAAACACATTGTAGATGAAATGACATTAGTAAAATAATTTACTTATAAAGTATCAGAACTATAAAACCGAACTCAATTTTGAGTTCGGTTTTTCTGTTAAATTGGGTATATTTACTAATCAAACAAAAATAAAATATGTTTAAATTTATTGGTGGAATCTTTGAGTTGGTAGGGTGGTTTCAAATAATGCTCTCTCCATTGTTCATTGGAACAGCATTAGGATTCGGAGTGTATTATAATTTACCAAACACTTTTGGGTTAATACTATGGATTTTATTGTCAGTTTTAGGTTTGATAATAGGTGTTGTATGGGCAACAAGAAAATATAAAAATTCAGGGACAATTAGTTTTCTATCTAATATTTCGGCCACACCTGAGCTGGACGAAAAAACTAATAATCAATCTGAAAAGAAATAGATGGTATGCGTAGATTATTGTTGCTATTATCTATTTTCTTTTTTTCGTGTACCGAAGAGAAAAATCCAGCGGTGTCTTTTTACAATTGGAAAACAAAATTTAGTTTGTCAAAGGAAGAAAACGAAGCTTTGACTTCTAATGAAGTAAATAAAATCTATGTTCGTTATTTTGATGTGACATTGCAAAATAATCAGCCTTTTCCAGTTGCTCCTATTCATTTTGTTGCTAAAAAAGTTTCTCAAGAAATTATTCCTGTTGTTTTTATTAAAAATGAAGTTTTTCTCTCTAAGCGAATAGATTTAGAAGATTTGACAGCGAAGGTTTTGCTTCTAATCAATCAGATTGATAAGGCTAATAATTTTCATTCTAAAGAAATTCAAATAGATTGTGATTGGTCGTTAGAAAGTCGTGAAAAGTATATGCAGTTTTTAAGTTTAGTAAAAAAAGATTGTGTAAAAAAACTTTCAACCACTATACGATTGCATCAAATAAAATATTTTGAACAAACAAAAGTGCCCCCAGTAGATTATGGTGTGTTGATGTTTTATAATATGGGTAAACTTTCTTCAGAGGAGAAAAGTAATTCGATTTATGATAAAAAAATTGCTTTGAATTATATTTATTCATTAAAAAAATATCCTTTAAAGCTAAAGATAGCATTGCCTATTTTTTCATGGTGGGTACATAGTAGTAATAACAAAATTTTGAATCTAATTTCGAATTTAAATGTAGAAGATTTTGAAAATAATCCTAATTTTGAATTAGAGGATAATGTGGTTTATGTAAAGAAAAACATTTTGTTCAAAGGATTTTATTTCAGTCAAGGAGATGAACTCAAATTGGAACAAATACAAAATGATGATTTAGAAGAAATGATAGATTTGCTTTCTGATAAATTAGATTATACTCCAGAAGAAATAATTTTTTACGATTTAAACACAAACAATATAAAGGATTTTCCAAATGACAATTTTTTCAAAAACCTCGTTGCAAATTTTTAGCCTTTTTGCATTAGTCGCAGCAACCTTTTCATTATGTGCAGATGGCGATTGGGGTTGGTTTTCAGATTCAAGTTTTGCTCCAGAGGCTTATGTGCAAGATGAGTCATATAGACAACTTTTTTATAGTACTGATATGTTTTATGCTAGTGAAGAGGATTGGTACAGTTCACACGATGAAAAACATTCTCGCCGATTTGAATCTTCTATAATTGCTGATTGGAAGAAATACTTAAATAATTCTATTCCCGAAAAAGAGTTGAAATTTTATATCTTTTCTGACTCGGCAGCAACAGATGTAAAGCAAATAACTAAGGCTATACTTGCAAAAGATACTAAGAGTAAATGGAGTAAACAAGTCAATTTTGCGAATAATAAAAACAAGCAATTTTTTACATTTATCAATTTAGCTCGTTCTTTAGAAACTTTTACAAATAATAAAGCATCTTGGAATTATGATACAGATAGAATGGATCCAATGAATTCGATGTCTCTCAAACAAGCACAAAGTATTGAGAAAATATATCAGTTGACTAAAGATTCTTTTTTAAAATCAAAATATTGGATACTTACTATGAAGTCCTATTTTTATTCTGTGAATAGAAGTGAGGCGATTACTTTTTTTAATAAAACCCAAGCAGCTGTTGCTAAAGATGAAAATTACTATCGAGGGCTTTCGTATGTAGCAGGAGCGTTATACAAAAAGAAAATGTATGCTAATTCTAATTTCATGTATGCATTGGTTTTTGATAATTGCCCTACTTTAAGAACTGTAGCTACCTATTGTTTTCATCCACAAAATGATGCCGATTTTAATCAGGCTTTAGCATTAGCAAAATCTAACGCTCAAAAGGGAGCATTATGGTCACTGTATGGTTATTATGCAGACGCTACCACTGCGATTGAAAAAATGTATGCTTTAGAGCCTACAAATAAACATTTGGATTATTTGCTTACCAGAGCTTTAAATATAGAAGAGAATAAGTTGAATTCTGTTTCGTGGGAAGATGCTGATTCTAAAGAGAAAAAAGATAAAAAGGTAGGGGTTAATCCTAAGTTGTACAGTTTAGTTATTCAAATTGCAAAAGCAAACAATACAAGAACTCCTTATTTATGGAATATAGGAGCTGGATATTTGGAGGTGATTAAAGGAAATAATGTAAGTGCTTCAAAATATTTTGACTTGGCAGAAAAGAATATTCCATCTACTAAATTAGCACAACAACAGTTCAAACTTTTTAAAGCCTATAACGAAATTGCTGCTGTCAAAAAAATGGATGCTGCTGCACAAGAGAAGTTATTGCCAACTTTAAAATGGATTTATTCATTGTCTAAAGAAGGAAATTCTGCAAAAAACTTGCGATCTAATTTCTTGTCTAACTGGAGCAAGACATATATTTCGTCTTTGTATAAAAAACAAGGCGATGAAGTTTATGCAGAGTTGTTTTCAAGAGATTTTAATTTTTATTTAAATCAGACGCGTTTAGAAAAAATGCAAGCTTATTTTGAAGAAAAGCATAATACACAATGGGATATTTTAGCACAATCATTGTATGACGTTACACTTAATGATATTTATGAATTTAAAGCTATAAAATTAGCATACACTGATAATATAAAAGAAGCTATCGTGCAGATGGAAAAATCAGACAACAAAGAGTTTGTCTTGTTAGGAAATCCTTTTAATGGAAACATAAAAGATTGTCACGATTGTGAACACGCCGCTTTTCAAAAAACTAAATATTCTAAAATTGCTTTCTTGAAAAAGATAGAGGAGTTGCAAAATAATATAGCAAAAGGAGGGGATAATTATATGGATAATATTTTAGTAGCTAATGCTTTTTATAATATGACTTTTTATGGCAATGCTAGAATGTTTTATGAAAATAAAATAATAAATGAACATGGCTCAGATTACATTAGTGATACTTATAAAGGATTGTTGCAAAATGATAAACTCGCTGAAAAATATTATACACAAGCTTTAAATGCTGCAAAAAATGATGAACAAAAAGCAAAAGCTGTTTATTTATTAACTAAAATTGAACGTAATGCTTTTTATCAAACACCTGCTTTCAAGCCTTATGAAATTGATTATATTGCATTCAACGGATTTAAAACATTAAAAAATAAATATTCGCATACAAAATATTACCAAGATGTAATCAATGAATGTGGTTATTTTAGCAATTTTGTTAAGTAATATGAAGAATTTTTTATTTAGTTTTTTATTTCTTACTGCTGCTTATTCCCAATCTAATTTTGATAAAGGAGTAAAGCTAATAGAGCAAAATAAATACGCTCAAGCCAAACCTTTTTTTGAATTAGCCTATAAGGAAAATCCTAAAAATGTTGATGCTATTGATAAGTTGGGTGAAGTAGCTTTTCATACTCAAAATTGGGATGATGCCATAAAATATGGGAATAAACTCATAACTATGTTTCCAAAAAATGCCGATTATTGGTTTAAATATGGTGGCGCATTAGGTATGAAAGCTAAGTCTGTCAATAAGTTTAAAGCTTTAGGGATGATAGATGATGTAAAAGATGCTTTTGAAACATCAGCAAAACTAGATGCTAAACATATAAATACCCGTTGGGCATTAGTGATGTTTTATATAGAACTCCCAGGAATTGTAGGAGGAAGCGAGACAAAAGCGCAAAAATATGCTACTGAATTAATGACCCTCTCTAAGGTTGATGGATACTTAGCAAAAGGATACATTGATGTGTATTTTAAACGATATGAAAACGCTGAATCGAACTACAAAAAAGCACATGAAATTGGGCATTCTAAAACAACTTTCGATAAACTTTATGATTTGTATTTGAATAAGTTGAAGAATAAAGCTAAAGCCGAAGAGCTAAAAGCTAAGTTTAATAAATAAATAATTTGTTTTAGAGAGAAGTATGAACTAAACTTCGCTGTCAAATCATCAAATTATGGTTTTGAATTTATTTTTTTGTCCCGAAGCTTTGGGAATATTTCTTTTAAATTATTATCAAGTCAATAAAATAAACGGAATAATAACTCTGATTTTAGCGCATTTAATTATTTTTTTGTGATACTAATAAGCTCTTTTTTAAATAGTTCTAGTTAATTAAAATATTTTTTTTATATTTAGAATGTTGACAAAAACATTGTTTCTGTAAAAATAAATTTTATCAAATTTTAAATTCAGTCTAATCTGAAACAAACTAGAAATATGAGTGTAATTACCATTTTTGACGAACAGATAGAGCAATTATTAAATAGAATAAATGACTCTATTTTATCTGATGTAGATAAAAAAGAAATTGAAAAAGTTAGAGAAAATTTTATTCAAACGTATAGTCTGGGTAAAATAATTGGTCTAACAGTAGAAGATTATTTTAAAAAATATGGTAATTCAGAAGGCTGTTTTGAGTATGATCTTGAAAACACTACAAAAATTCTAGGGGATATAACAGGTGGTTTATTCAATAAATTTGGAGAAGAATATGAATTTTCAAAAATAAAAGCATTATTTCAAAAAATTATCTGGTTAGATAAGACAAAGGCGTATAATGCTGATGGTGATATCTCAACCGATTTAGAAACAGTTGTGCTTCTTACAAAGGATATAGATGGTATGGCTACAGACAAAACAGTCATTCCTAAACTTTTAAGTATATTTTTTCCAGATGTGTTTCTTCCAGTTTTTAACCAACAAGAATTATTCTTAAAGAAAATTTTAAAGGATCAAGAATTTTCTGAAAAAACTGGACTTGCAAATTATGTAGAAAATAACTTCAAATTGTTAAAGGTTAAAAAGCAGTTGGAAGAATTAGCTGCATCAAAGTTAGATGGGTATAGCTTTTTGAAATTACTTAATGATACCAATAGAACAGATTTAGAAATTTTGAATCAGCAACATCCTACCTATGTAGCTTTTGATGAGGTTGAAAAAGAAACCGAAGTAAATTCTGTAGAAAGCTATTTTAATAATTCACAAGAAGAGCAAGAGGTACCTCAAGAGATTAATAAAGCTTCAAGTTTTTTACAAGATGCAGATGATAGACAAGATGATAAGAAGCTGTTTACCACAACACTTTTAAAAGATTCAGAAATAATAGAGCCATTCCATTTAGAGAAAGATTTTGTAAAAGAGGAGAGTAGCTCAAATGATTTTCAAACTCAAGAAAAGACACACGAAGAACCTGTTTTTGAAGATGAAAGTGAGGATGAAAGTGACGCAGAAATAGACTCTGAAGCTACAAAATCAAGTGATAATAATAAGGTCTCAGATTTAGCTCCAACGTATCTTGATAAATACGAAAGAGTAAAAGAATTTACTAGTGTTGAAGAACCGATTCAAAATCAAATAAATATGGAAGAACTCGAAATCAATAGATTTTTGCTAAATAGAAATAAAGATAAATTTCTACCTAATTTAACTTACTTTGATCCGCAAAAACAAGATGCACAATTAGGACAATACGATACAAACTCTGTGGGAGTTATAGATGTATTAGCTGTTGATAAAAATGGCGATTTTGTTGTTATAGAATTTAAACGAGATGATAACAATGAGTGCATAGGTAAAATTTTACGTTTTATGGGATGGACACAAAATCAATTATGTAAAAACGGACAATCTGTAAGAGGAATAGTAATTTCAAGTGGCGATGATCCCGATTTACAATTGCTTGTCAAAGCAGTATCTAATTTGAAACTAATGAAATTATCAGTTGCAATCTCTTTAATAGACTGCTAACAGTTAAATAACTAAGATATTTTTTTAACCATTTAGGTATTCAGTGAGTTAAGGGGGTAATGTGTTAAGTATTACATGAGCTTAATTCACTTAGTACTTTAATGGTTTCTTTTTTGTAACTACTTAGCTATTACTTTATTCGTATGGCAAAAAGAATGATTGTTTGTAGGCTGAATAGTTACAACAATCTAAATTCTTAGCTAAATCGCGGGGGGATATCAAAATGAGCCAATATATTTTTCGTGCTAAAAATAAGCCACTTTGTTGCTAAAAAAAGCCGCTTTATGATAAAAATATAAAGCTCTTTATGTTATAAAAGTAATTTTAGGGTAAAATAGAAATACTATCTAAATTTTTAGTGAAGACCAGACATCACTCAAATAAACGGGGCGAAATCGAAAAGCCATACGAGTAGGATACAAAACAAAAAACTATGAGACTTAATTACAAATTTAAAACAGCAGCATTGGTAGCCTGTTTTTCTTTGACAGTATTTAGCTGTAAGAAAGAAGGAGATAAAAGTACAAACCAAGAAATTGCGCTAAATAGTGTAAATGATAACGATTCAGGTGCTTTTCAAAATCACAGAGATTCAGTACCTAGTAAGCAACAGTATGATGCGCCTTTGTTTGTACTAAGTCATGATTATCCTACGAATGTAACTTCGCCTGTAAACCCAAGTTGGCAACAAGCATTAAAAGGGCAACCTATTTCTGAAAAAAATGTTTTTCAATATATGGAAGCCTTAAAGAAAACCGTTGCGTCTAATGTTAAACCTTTCTTTGAAAATAATAAACAATGGAATGCGGCAAAATATGGATGGTTTCACGAACCTTGGATGGGGCAAGACAGAGAAGCTATTTTAGGAGCTTACCTAGGAAATAGCAATCCTGCGAATATGTTCAAAACACTAAAAGTAAATGAAGCAGGTTATGCAGTGGTATTATATGATTCAGTCGCTGCTTATACTGTTGGGCAAATTTGGGGGAAAACAGGTGAAAAACCTAATTTGATTGACAATGCGGCACAATTTAAAGAAGGTAGTATTATTGTAAAGTTAGCTTTCTCGAATATTAATGCAAAAACAGGTGAAAGCGTTAATCAAGAGGATAAGAACTATTGGTCTGTGATGAAAGGAGCCCAAAAGCTTCAAATTTATGATACTATTGCTACAGGAGAAAACCCAAGAAAAGGGTATCAAATGAGAGATGTTAGCTTTTTTCAAATGGATGTAATCGTAAAAGATTCTAAAACAGCACCTAAAACAGGCTGGGTATTTTCAACTTTTGTTTACGACAAAGATGCTCCTGGAACTTGGTGGGATAAGATGGTGCCACTAGGAGCGATGTGGGGAGATGATCCAGATGTAAATAGCCCTCTTACGCCACCATATCCAAAATTATATGAAACCGTGATTAATAAGTTGGCTCCATATTATAGTAAAGAAACCTTAGGCTGGGGTGGTCGTTTGAGTGGCCCGAATGATGGTGCTGTTGCACAAGTAGCTGTGGATATAAATACCAAACAAGTCTATAAAAACCTAGCATTGTCTTCGTGTATGAGTTGCCATAGCCCTGCGCAAGATGATTTTAAATCGTTCTTATTGCCTGGTCCTTTCCCAACTGGTGATACCTTGCAGGTATATACTCCAGGTAGTTCTGATTGGAAACGTTGGTTCAGAGATTTATATGGTGATGTACCATTTGACCCAGGACAAGTAGCTATGGATTACGATATGGTAATGGCATTCAAATCGATGAGTAATTATAAAGCTTCAGTTAAGAAAGATAGTAAAAATGCTGCTGAAAACAATTTTAGCAAGACTCATAAATTCCGTACTAGACATTTAAGAGGACATAATTAGTCAAACATTTACTTTAAACCCAAATTCTACATTAGACTTCGTTATGAAACAAATCTAATGTGGTATTTGGGTTAAATTTATTATATTAGCAAGAGGTCTAAACAAACCTTTTATTTAAAACAAACAAACAAAAAACAATGAAAAGTTTAACGAATTCTAAAAAAGAAGACTACAATCTTACTTGTAGTTGCAATGACCCTATTGAAGGTCTTCGACATATGTTTGTCGATATGGTTCAAAAGGGTAGGGTGGCAGCTGGACAGTGTCCAGTTAGAAGACCTGTTTTTCTTCGTACACACGGCATTATGAAAGGAACTTTGACAATTGAAGACAATCTTCCTGAAGAGTACAAAAAAGGAATGTTTGCAAATAGTGGTAAACATCCTGTGTATGTACGTTATTCTTCAGATCTTTCAGACGGAAGACCTGATTGGGAAAGCACCATTGGGATAGGAATCAAAATTTTTGATATCCCAGGGAAAAAAGTAGTGTCTGACAATGGTGCAAATACCGCCGATTTATTACTGCAAAATGTACCTTTTTTCTTTGTGGATAATGCTGCCGAAATGTGTGGTTTTACCAAAGCAAGTTTAGAAGGTTGGGGCGATGAGTGGGTTGCACAAAATGCTCCTAATACAAACAACTTGCTCAATAAAATGGCTAAACCTATTCGTTCTGTATTTGAAACGAGTTTGTGGAGTGTTGTGCCTTTTAAATTGGGTAAAAATGAATATTGTAAATATATTCTTCAACCAGGTACTTCTACCTTTCCAGGTGAACCTAATATAGAAGATCCTAATTTCTTAGCAGTAGATTTAAAAAAGCGTATGGAATTAGGTAATGCGACTTTGGATATTTACATTCAAAAACGACCTAGTGCCAAAGAATTTGGACAAACCTATATTGATGAACATTTTCCACTTGATAAAGCTACTGTAATATGGGATGAAAAAATAGCAAAACCTGTTAAAGTAGCTACCATCCAACTTCCAAAGCAAAAGATAGATGCAGGTGACCAAGAAATTTATGGCGATTGGTTAGCATTTAATATAGGAAGAGTGCCAGAAGAAAATTCACCCGTTGGTTCTATTGCCGAAGCTAGAATGAGTGTGTATCAAACTAGCGCTGATTATCGAAGAAAAGAAAATCAGCAACCTGTAGAAGAACCTACCGCACCCGGAAAACCAGAGATTAAAAATCCAGTATGTCCGTTTCCGCATCATAAACCAGTTCCACAACCTAAAGAACTTACTAAAGAAGAAATAGAACGAATTACACACGTTCGCATTCATCCAGGAATAGGAATTGCCAGAGTAGGAAACAGTCAAAATGATTTTTATATAGGTCCAGAAGTAACTAATCCACAGCCTACCGCTTTTGGTTCCACTCGTGATAAATCAGGCGCTATAAAACGTCAAGCTGCCCGTTTTAGAGTCTATGGTTACGATAAATACGGAAATATAGTAAGTGAAATTCAACAATCCGATAATACATCTATAGAATGGACAGTGCATGTTGCAAATAAAAAAGCGGCTTGGTATGAGTTTAATGCTGCGTTAGATATTCCTGCTACGGTAAGCCTTACAGTACCTTTGCGTAATCCAGATGTTACAGGAGGTGATAGGCAAGCATTAGTTATCGACTCTGGAGAGGTTTCCATATCTGGAATAAAAATGAATGATAGTAGTTATACACTAGCGGGGAATTTTCAAGGCACAGCTGTAACTTTGGGTGAATTACAAACAGACGAGATGGGACGTTTGTTGGTATTACCAGGTTTTGGAGTTTCTGCAAGTCCATCAGGAAAACCAGTGTATAATCCAGCTAATCCAAACAGTTTTAATAATGCTGCGGGTTGGTATGATGATATTAGTGACGGTCCTGTTCACGCTAAAGTAACCATAGGAGGTATAGATTATGATGCAGACCCAGCTTGGGTAGTGGCAGCACCGCCTAACTATGCACCAGATTTAACAGGATGGCGAACACTTAACGATCTTTTGCGTGATGTTTATACTTATGCAGGGATGTTGAATTTGCCAAAAGTGATTTCTTTTCAAAAACATATTGCACCTATTCTGTCACGCCTTAACGAATTACAATGGGTAAACAAAGGCTTTTTAAGTATGTTTGGTGCTGGAGCTCCTATGAATTTTGCAGATCCAGAGTTAATGAAAAAACTTTCAATGGCACCTGAATTTTCATTGTATCCAGATCCATATGGAGAACTCCGTAGAACAATTTACAATAGTTTCAGATCTACAAATAGCCTAACGGTAGAAGAAGGTGCTTGGCCTTGGATTTATGGTGATGCTTTTGGTTATACAAATCCAGATCCTAGTGTACCACCATCTGCAAGTACGTATCTGAAATTGCCTCAATTGTATGATTTTATATTAACCAAATGGGTAGAAGGTGATTTTCTAAATGACTATTCACCTGCTGCAAAATATACTACTTTTGATGAGGTGCCACTGCAAGAACAACCAGATATGTTAGACCAATCAGCTATGCATTTCTGTTTAGCAGATGCTTTCCATCCGGGTTGCGAACTAACTTGGCCTATGCGTCACGCATCTATGTATCGTGCGCCTTATCGTATTCGTGAAAGAGAAGCTGGAGCTGCTGATCCTACATATGGTTCAAGTTTAGATTGTAATACGGTAGCGGCTATGAACGGGCCTTTGTTTGCACAAGGGCCTGGTGATTTGTCTCGTTGGATGGCTATTCCGTGGCAGGGAGATACGGCGTACTGTCGATCAGGTTATGATATGGAATATGATCCTTATTTACCAACATTCTGGCCTGCTCGTGTGCCTAACCAAATTCTAACGGAAGCCGATTATGAAATCCTTTGTGATGTAAAAAAATCATTGCCAATAAGAATTGCGGCATTCCATAATCGTCCGTCTTGGTTACGTCAATTACCAGCTCAAAATCCAGCACCAGAACAAATGATGTATATGATACAACATTTTGGAGAAATGGGTATTCTTGAAGCAAAACCTAGACCAGCCGATATGACGTGGTTGCCAGAATTGCTTTATGTAGAAAATCTAACCCAAGTGAAAGAAGCCGAGCTTAAACAAGCCCAACAACTTTTCCAAAAAGACTTTAAAACATTGGGCGCTTACGACAGATTATTGGCAGAAGCAGGTTGGTTTAGCGAAGAACAACGTAATGAATTTACCACTATTAAACGCCGAGGTAATTAATGATAATACACAAGAAAATTGCAATAGTAGGAGCCGGTACAGCCGGCTCTGCTGCTGCAATACGATTAAGACAATTAGGACACGAAGTACATTTGATAGAACGAAACAATAAAAGTACACATACTATAGGAGAATCCATACCTGGAGCAACTTTTCGTTTACTTTATACGTTAGGGTTTGCTACTTTAGAAGAAGTTTTAACTGCTGATAATTTTCGTGTTAATCCAGCCGTTGCTGCGGCTTGGGGAAGTGACGAGTGGTTTTACAAAGATAGTTTTAACAATCCAGAAGGAGGCGGTTGGCAAATTGTACGCTCAGAATTTGATGACAAACTCAGGCAAAAAGCAATCGAACTTGGCTCATATTTTCATAAGGCAAAATTTGATAAAATAGAAAAACAAGATGCTTTTTATAAGTTAGAAATAACTAAAGAGAATCTTGAAACGGAAATTATTGCGCAACTAGACGGAATAATCGATGCTAGTGGAAGAAGCGCTTCTGTACTCCGAAAATTAGGTATAGAGCATAATAAATTTCAAACTCAAATGGCTGTTTTTGGTTGGTTTAAAATACCAGAAGAAGCTAAAGAAATTTCTTTGTTAAAAAGTACGTCACAAGGATGGTGGTATTGTTCTTTGTTGCCTGACAACGAACGAGTAATTGTTTTTCACGGGTTACCAAAAACCATTGCGCAATACCAGAGAGATCCCGAAGCCTTTATTAATGATTTTAATCAAGCACAAATACTAGAAACAGAGGTGAAAAAGTCTCACTTACTTACCGAATTACAGACAAAGGATGCTTCCTTTAGTGTTGCTCAACAATTCGCAGGCGATAATTGGGTGGCTATAGGCGATGCCGCATTAGGTTTTGATCCTATTTCGTCACAAGGTATTTTCTTTGCGCTATATGGTGGAATTCGAGGTGCAGAAGCAATGGTTTCTCCCGATTCTTTTGCGTTAGAAAACTACTGCAAACAAATAAATCAGATTGCACAAAAAAACCTTGATCTAAGAATGCAATATTACACTGCCGAATTGCGCTTTTATCAAGAACCATATTGGAAGCAGTATTTTGAGTGAAGCTTCCTATCGTGAGAACACAGATTTATTTCTTAGTACACCATCATTGCGTGATTCCTAAAGAAGCAATCTAATAAATGTAAAATGATTTTTACAATCTGCTGTGGTTTTATAAAGAAAATAGTTGATGTTCACTTTATAAAGTGAACTAGTTACAAAGTAAATAGTTGACATTTTTACGATTCATCATCAGTAATTAGTATGCAATTAAGCTATTGCCATAGCCTGAGACTTAACAACCTGAACACTTAATACTGAACACTGATCACTATTTACACGGCTGCTCCGTACTTCAAGGAAGTTATCCACACTATCTATACAAAAACTATTACACAGCCTGAGACTAATAACTTATCACTAAACTACAATTTTTACTGTTTTCCGTAAGGATAGTATTATTTATTTTTTTAGTTTAGCAGAAACAAACTAAAAGCAAATAACTTCTCTATATAGAGCTGTTTTTGGCTTTGTATTAAAAACATTGGATTGCGCCACATCATCCAGCTAGGCTACGCCGACTGACAATCGTCACCCTCTGGGACTTCGCATATGAGTCACCTTGACAAAATTTTCAAATTCGATCAAAGCGCTCTTTGAAAACTTCGTCAAGCCGAGCGGGACGTTAGGCGAAAGTTTCCCACACATTACGCAAAAAAGATGAAAGTTATACAACGATTGGAATTCAACAATGTTTTTCCAGAAGAAGATCAACAAGATGTACTATTTTATTTAAGTAAAGTATCAAAAGAGACACTTCTAAAAACTATAGGTTTTTGTAATACTAATCCAGAAACAAATTTTGATAATTTCTTTTCAAATCCTGACTTACACGAACAGATATACAATCGAGTAGTTGCATATTCAAAGAAAAATAATATATCTAATAAACCAGAAGTTATATCAAAATATGCAAGCTTAAAATTAGCAGAACTTATCTTGTCTAATAAAGCTATTTTAAACAATAAATTAACTTCAATTGATGATGATGAATTAAACTTATTTAAAGCTTTCTTAGCAATAAATAGTCAGCTCAATGGTGTTCAAAAGTTAGACAATTTGGAAGCTGACAATTTTGAGAAATTAGTTGATTTAAGCTTAGTTTTTAAGTTTCCAGAATCAGATTTAGCACTTTTTGATAACGATGACTGGGAATTTCTAAAACTAGTCTATTCTACGATTTATAAAGTAGAAGAATTATTTAAATTCCTAAACAGCAATGCTGAATTTGAAGAATTAAAAAAGCAGTTTTTAAACAGTTTCAATACTGATAATGAAGAAGACTTTCTATATCAAATGAAGTATTTATTTGGGCAACTACTAAGTTCTAAAATGGCAAAAAGCTATGTTTTTAAAATAACTGATACAACTTCATCAGATTTTTTAAAATCCATAACCTCTGAAAACATTCAAATCGATGAAGATTTCACCCATTTAAAAGATAATCCAATTTATTTTTTAGATAAAGATTTATTTTCAGTAGTTAATTATTTCTTTGCCATTGACAAATTTTACAGAAGCACTAAATTTAAACTTAAAGAGATTTACGAAACCATTGAACCAATAAAAAAAAAGTATGGTAATTTTTTCGGTTTCTTTAATAAGCACTTTTCAGAAGATTTCTTAATGAAAAACCTTCTTGATGATATTTTTGATAAAAAATATTATATAAAAAAACCTGAACGAGAAAATGAATTAGATGGAGAACCCGACTATTATGTTCGTCATAATAACACAGTTCTATTATTTGAGAACAAGGACGTTCTTATAGCAAAAGCTATAAAGTCTTCTGCAAACATTGAAGAAATCAATGCAGTTTTACGATCAAAGTTTGTAAAAGACGGAAAAAAAGTTGTGGGAATAGGACAATTGGTAAATTCGATACAAGAAATCCAAGATAAGAAATTTCGATTCGATGAATATGTAAATTTTAAAAATGGTCTTGAAATTTATCCCATATTAATCATCCAAGACAGGATTTTCCAGTCACCAGGTGTAAATTATAGGTTAAACAATTGGTATCGTGAAATAGTGAAAAACCAACTTGGAGAAAAATACAATCCAACAAATATAAAAGGCTTAACTGTCATTGATATAGACACTTTAATTGTTTGGATACCATACCTTAAACAAAAAGACAAACATTTTAAAGAAATAATTAACGACCATTTATATCGTATGCAAACTATTAAAAAAGTTGACACAAATAACGCACAAGTTGCTATGTATAGAGCTAACAGAAATTTAACAGAGCGAATTAGTGCAATTTCCACACGGAAAATTCCTTTTAAGATGTCAACTGAAGCGTTGATAGAAAAATTCAAAAATGTATTAAAAGAATAAAATCTTCACCTAACAGCTAAGGTTTCGTCGGGCATCGAATAGCCAACAATGAAATGAATTCACTGAACACCTTAAAAATTAAAATTTAGTGAAATAAACCAGTGTTGAACCCTTTGATAAACTCAGAGCAAGCTTACCGTTTCTGCTTCGTCACTATGGGAATGTTTAAGTGAAAATTTGGGGATATGCAAAAGGTGTTTGATACTTCTATTTAGGGCTTGCTGATAAACTCAAGAAACCAACTTAAAGACATGTAAAGATAGAGTCACAATTAATTTATACTGCATTCTTTTTTTTACCATTAAGATTAAGAAAAATTAAGAATCAAAGTGTGATTAGCTATTATGTAAACTTAATTATCTTAATTCCTTAATGTTTTATTTTTTTTAAAGGTATGCAAGGTTTTTCAAGCCTTTTTAAATTTTTTCTTTCGCTAAGATTATAAACTGATTCTTATCTCATATTGCAAAAGGATTTTTAGTTTTTTAAAAGCTCCGAATTATTTGATAGATACACAAATACACATAGAGTTTTAATGATTTGTAATCGTTAGAATCTAGTAATTTGTAGTGAAATTTGATATTTAGTAAGCGTGGACTTTCAATCCAAAGTGGTTTAGTTTGTTTGTTGTCTTTGTTTTGGAAGTAAATAGTTTAAATTCAATTTTCTGAAAAAATTTTCTAACGTTTTCCAATCTTCCAGAGTTGCTAAAAACTCTTTTTTATCAATGTTTAGATCATTGCTAAAAGAATAATTGTTACAACCAAAACAAATGTCTATATATGACCATTTTTCTTGAGAAAAAATAAAAATAGTATGATGAGGATTAAAACAAAACGCGCCTTCAAAAGTGTCCCTTTTTTGTTTTGATATAATTTCTAGTAGCTCTTTTTTTGTAATTTCATTTAAGAATGTTTCTTCTCGTATTATTCTTTTATTTGGTACACCATTATCTAATAAATTTCTATTGAGTGAATTTTTGGCTTCTATCATTTCCTCCAACTCCAAATAGATTTTTCTGCTTTTTTTTAAATTTTCAGTGTCATTGTTTTCATTTAGTTTTTTTAATTCTTTCAATTCATTTAGTTTTTTTCGATTATTTTCATCTTGATCTTCGTATTCATTAAAATTAAAACTTTCGTGACTGACTAAAAGGATTTTATCAGCATTTTGAATATACTTTATTAATTCAGTATTTGAATTTTGAGAATAACCAAGATGTAAGAAAAAGATAATTATAAACGATATGATTTGCTTTAATGTCATATGTGTAAAATTTATTTTTCAATCTTCTTCCCGAAGTAAATAACACAAACCTCTTTGTGAACTTCGTGTAATGCTTCGTGAACTTTGTGGTTAAACATAATATTTCAACTTCGGTTTTAATCCTTCAAGGCCTCAATTTGCTTCAAATGCTGTTCAATTTGGTACTTATTAAAATTATCCCATTTAGGTGATTCAGTAGGTTTTTGGCTAAACATAGCATTTAAACACGTATTCTCATCCTTGTATTTATGATGTAGAATTTCTAGAATTTTAAAGAAAAAGGCATCTAATTTGGTTATCTCTTCAAATTCAGGGGCAGCCAAGTTTATGTCGGTTGCAGAACCGTCAATCAATTGTAAAAGTGTTAAAATTTCGAGTTTTTCTTCGGGGGTAATTTCAGTCGTATAACCGTGTTTTAAAGATTTGAAAATTAAGTTATTCCAAACAATACTGTCGTGACTCCAACCCACATCTGGTAAATGTAATGAATGTTCACAAATTAAAATGATTGCGTGTAAGACGTCGTTCAAATATGCTGTTGGAAACTCATCAAAACATCGTAATTCAAATCCGCTTTGATACATTTTCTCCTTATTGAAATCTAAGCCAACTTCAGATAGCAGTATGTACTCCATATCATTTTCAATTTGGTCACGCCACCAGATATTGTCTTCCTTGTTAAATTTTAATAACTTTCTAAAATCTTCTACTTTATAGGTAAGGATTTTTCCTTTATCCATAGTTTTATTGAAGGTTCCCACGCCTATATAACGAGACATCGCATTTCGCATCGAGCCTAAAGCGTAGTTCTTCCCTAAATTGTACTTTTGACTTATAACTCCCATAATATCGGGACTTCCTAAAGTAGCAATATACAATGGCTGAAACCACTGTAGTAAATACATCGCATTACTATGCACTTGGTCGAAAGTGTCGTAATCTACAATTCGGCTATTTTCGGTGTAGGTAGGTAGGGTTATATGGAAATGGAAAGTACCATTATTGAACAAAACAATATTTTTTTGGTTTGACATAAACATATTAAAACCACTGTTGTATTTAGGGAAATGTAGTTTTTCACCTAAAATTTCAGATTCATTTATTTTGTCAATAAATAATTGCTTTGTAGCTCTCAATTCGTTGCATGATTCTTCAACCGTTCTGTTTTCAAAATATTTGGTTACAAATTCGATAGAATCACCATCAAAACAAATAGATCCCATAGGATTTGTTTTGGTAGTAACCATACTTCTAACATTAAAAGGCTGTTTTTCTAAAAACAAGTCTAAAATAGTTTTGCCAAGAAAATCAGGGTTTTCTATCGTATCACTGCTTACAGAGCCAGAATCAGGAGTGGTCGTAGCTTTAGGTTTAGGTAAGGTTCTATGGTTAAACAGTGTATCTAGTTTTTCTAACGAATGACTATTCATCATTCGGCTTACAAAATAATTTTTACTAGCATCAAAAGCAGTTTTTAACACAAAATCAAGACTTCCAGGTTTGTAATAGGTGGTATAATCAAGACTGTATCGTTCCCGACCTATTTTTTCCTGAATAAAATCACCAGAAACTATTAGGGGTTTTTCAAACTGCATATAGGTTTCGTTTTCTAGTCCAATTCCCCAGTAGTATTTTGTTGATTTGTGTTTTTTCATGTATGATGTATGCTTTTGTTATTATTAATTATAATCTCTTTAGGTTTAATTCTTCAAAGCTGGGCTTCGATTTTTTTGTCAATTTCAATATTGACTAAGATCCACAGATTAAAAATGATTTTTAAAATATGTGAATCTAGGATTATTATTTCATACTACCTCTAGAACTCTACTAGGTAGTTTGCTTTTGCCTAAATTTTAAGTTTTACTTTCTAGTTTTTTTGGAACGCTCGAAAGAATGTACTATTTTTTTATTCGTGATAGTAAAAAACGTGAGAAGAATAACGTTCGTGATTCCACCAGTCTTTTCTTGCTTTAGCAAAATAGTTGTAATTTAATTTTCCGGCTTGCGATTGTAGCGGGTACTTAACCACACCATCTTCTCGATAGGCTTTTTTAAATTTTGTTTCAGGTACAATAGGTACAATATGACCAGAAAGACCTACTTGTCTTCTTTTGGCACAAATAATTCCTATACCACCTTCGGTATTTACTTTGTGTTGAATTTCATCTAGGCTAGTCATTCTTTTCCACCCAAAGCTTGCGCCCCAAGTTAGAAACCAATCGTGAATGGCACTGGAATAAATATTATCGACTGTTTCACCAAAGACAGCTTCAACCTGTTCTCCGTTTAAAACTTTTTGAAGCGCTTCATCCGTCCACCATACTGTTGGCAAATAGACTTTGCAAAAGTAACAATAATCAAACGAATATACATTACAATAAGTGTCTTCAATTGTACGTTGGTATCTAGTATTGTGAGATACATCCAGTTTTGCGATTAATTTTTTGATGCTATTTTTTTTAGATTCAAGATTAGTTAGGTCTCTGTACGGAATACTTGCATCATCTATAGGATGAATTTTCATAAGAAATGAATCTAATTGAGAATCGGGATGAGGTAGTAATTCAGCTTTTTTTATTCTTGGATCAGCTTTTGTTACTTCAGCAGGAATAATAGGATTTGTGGTTATGTCGTTGTTTTCCATGAAGGTTTAATTTCAGGTTTATTGTTAATTTTTAAAGTTATTTTATCCACAATAAAAATAGGATTTATAAGTGCAAAATACATGAATAAGTGAACTTATAATTAAAAAGTTGTTTTTTTTTTAAATTATTATTTCAACTACTTGGGTTGAAACTGATTTTTAAAGATTATATCCACAGTCGCACAAATGATGCCAAGTGTGATGGTATCTTAGAGTAGCGTTTTGAAAGTTGTAGGAGGTATATAATCAGGATGAGAAATTGCATTGAGTTTTGTATATATTTGTGAAGTTATCAATACCACAAAATAATACAGAAAAGTGAAACTCGCTTTTTTGTATTGTTTTATACAAAGAAGCTATAAGTTAAATACTAAAATTAGGTTCGTCTATTTATGAGTTGTGTGGCACTTTATGACAATCGAAACATAAGAAAATGAATACAAGAACAAAAATAGTAATTGCAGGAATTGGAGGAGTTGGAGGCTACTTTGGTGGACTATTGGCTTACCACTATTTTAATAGTGAAGAAGTTGAAATTTGCTTTTTTGCTCGTGGGCAAAACTTGCAAGAAATAAAAAAAAATGGGTTAAAAGTAATCAAAGGCAAGAACGAAATTATTTGCAAACCCAAAATAGCAACCGACAACCCGACTGAAATTGGAAATGCTGACTTAATTATAATTTGTACAAAAAGTTATGATATAGAAAATGTAGTTCAACAATTAAAACCTTGTATTGATGAAAGTACAATTATTCTGCCACTTCTAAATGGTGTTGATAGTAAAGAGAAAGTTCAAAATATACTTCCTAATAATACAATTTTAGACGGCTGTGTTTATATTGTCTCTCGTTTGAAACAAGCAGGAACAATCGAAAATATTGGTAATATTCAAACTCTATATTTTGGTCTTGATAATTTTTATAGTCAAAGGCTAAAACATTATGAAACTATTTTTAAAAATGCAACTATTGAAGCAACGCTTTCTAAAAATATTTCTTCAATAATTTGGGAAAAATTTATTTTTATTTCTCCAACAGCAACAGCAACAGCCTATTTTGACAAAAGTATAGGTGAAATAGTTTCAGAAAAACACATCGAAACTGTTACCGAACTTATTAATGAGGTAAAACAAATTGCAAACGCAAAAAACATTTTAATTTCAGAAGATATAGTAGAGCAAACCATAAAAAAACTGAAATCATTACCATTTGAGACTACTTCTTCAATGCATACTGATTTTAAAAATAAAAATAATTATACCGAATTAGAATCTTTAACAAACTATGTAATTCTACAAGGAGAAAAATATAACATAGAAACACCAATTTATATAAAGACGTATACCGAATTGAAAAAGAAAAGTGACATATACAGCTAAAGGTTGTATGAGTTAATAATTTTTTTTGAGCAACTATTGTAGGTGTGTTTGAATATTGTGTGTGAAGTTTTATCAACTTAAAAAAAATGAAAATACCAACAACACCAGATGATTTCCAAAACGAATTTTATTCATCTATTGAATTAATAGATAAAATTGGAAGTCAGAGGATCCAGCAATTGATTTATAGATTAGATAAAGTTGAAGAAGAAGTTATAATCGGTGGAATAATTAAAATATTTCAAAATACAGAAAGACCCAATACAGAATGTCTTGACCAAGAATATGCAGGAAAAATATTGGATAAGTTTAAACCAAAAACAGATTTAGATTTACTCCCTATTTTAAAATCAACAATTGGAAATTGGAATAAAAGTGTGGAGGAATTTCCTTTTTGGATAAAAGAAAATTACGGAATGGAATATGTAAAAATTAAAATAGCCGAATTCGAAAAGCAAAATTTAACCGAGATAGAAAAGGATAAGTTAACAACGTTGAAGTGGTGGTTGAAAATGTAATTGGAATAAGGCTATTTCAAGGATAAATGTAAAATTAGCTTAGATGTAAAATTAATGAATGGGCTAAATTTTTTATGACTAATTGAAATTGGATTAATAGTAATCTTGCCGAGCTGCCAAGCTCCCCAAAGTCTAAACTATAATTTAAAGACTAAGACTTATTGTAACTGAGATTGTTTTTATCTGTGCTCCCGATATCTATCGGGAGTGGCAATTTTTTTTAAAAACCTACTTTTTTTTCGATTTTGGACAATACACATAGCCAAAACTAAGTTCCGTAAAATCAGCTTGTAGAACGTTTGAATTAATGTTTACAGCCATAAACACATTGTGTTGGGGTGCTTTTTTAGCAGTAATCGCATAATAACGTAAACCCAAACGGGAAGAAAGGTATTTTTTAATTTTTGCTTGGGTACCAAACTCAGCAGCAATGTCTGATTCGGTATAACCTCCATTGTTTACATGCCAATCTAATTCGTAACTCGGCTTATAAAGATTAATACCAACTTCTGCTTCTACACTAAAATGATTCATTAAAATTTCACAATTGCCAAATAACCCTAAAGCTGTTGCGTTTTGAAAAGGATTGTTGGTCAATTTTGGAAAATGAGTAGTAATAATGCCGCCTTCCTCCTTGATATAGTCATAATAATCTTCATAAAATCGATAATAGAAACTTAGTCCGTATTTGAACGATTTGTTCTTTATCCGACCCATTCCAAAAGAAGCGGTGTAAACATTTTTAAGGGAATTGTAATTTCTAAACAATGTTTTTTTTCCAAAACCTAGCCGAGTAGTATAGTAAGTTTGTGCCTCTGACAGACCTGCATCAGCAGTATCTTCTAAAAGAGCCCTACTATTTTTTGCAAAATTAAATTCGGTTTTGATCGTTGCTAAATACGAATTCAACCCCAGATTAGGCCAACTGGTATGACCATTGGAAAAGTGGGTAAGCCCACCGCCAATTTTAACATTGAAGTCTTTGCGATGTACCAAATCATAGTACAAAAACGAACGAAAAGCCCAAGTAAAGTGTGTCGATACGGCGTGATTCCCTGAATTAGTCTCTTTGTCGTAGATGAGGTTGTTGTAGGAAGCTCCCAGACCCACTTGAAAGCGGATTCTATTCGTAACCTTATTTAGAACGCCAAAATCTAAGAAAGGCATTATTGAAATGCCATAGCCCACTTTTTCCTGATTCCCGAAATCAGCGTAGGAAAGCAATATACCTGTTTTGGGATAATTTAGTAGTTTAGCCCAAGTGTCGTTTTCAAAGGTAGTAGTGCCCAGCGTAAGGTCAAAACCTTGTTGGTTTTTTGTTTCTGGAAAAATACTTAGGGGTGACATAGTTTGACCCATAGTATAACCCACTCCAATAAAGTTAAAGTTTTTTTTAGTTGTTGAATTACTTTCTTGTGCTACCGTTATTGAACTAATTAATGCGATTAGAAATACGGCTATTTTTTTTAAGATCATTGGCAGAAGCTAATTTTGAATCAGGGACGCATTAAATGTACTACAAATATTAATGATAAAATTTTGTGACACAAAAATAAGAACTACAGTCAATTAAAAAAATAGGAAAACAAATCTGAAGACAAACAGTTTAAGTTATTTTTTACAAAGTTCACAAAGAATTTGTATATAGTCTTTAATATCACCTCGCATTACCATTATTTGCATTGATGTATAACGCTTTCTAGTATTATAATAATCTAAAATATTTGTGGAGGTGTTTTGTTTAAAAAATAAAGTGTTTTTTATGAATTTGTTCAATTATATTATAATAATAAATTGAAGTTTGTTTCAATAGTTTTATATAATCTGATTTTAAAAAAAACACCTTTTTAGGGGCTAAAACTAGAAAAAAATAAAAATCATTGAGTACGGTTTTTTCGTATTAATTGTTAAATTTTGGTTTAAAGATTCAGTCATTTAGCTTCCTACTTTAATAACAATAGTTCATAACATTAAAAGAAAGACTCAAAGCATTGAGCTAATGACTCAGAGCATTAAAAGAAAGACTCAAAGCATTGAGCTAATGACTCAGAGCATTAAAATAAAGGCTCAAAGCATTGAGTTAATAGCTCAGAACATTTAAATAATAGCTCAAAGCATTTAAAATAAAACATTAAGCATTTGTGGAGTTTACACAAAATTCTGTCCAGTCTCCCAAAAAAGAAATATAGCAGCCCGAAAAGGAATTATACCAACTCCAAAAAGAATTATGGCATCCCAAAAAAGAAATATCGCAATCCGAAAAGGAATTATGCTAACCCCAAAAAGAATTATGACATCCCAAAAAAGAAATATCGCAATCTGAAAAGGAATTATACCAACCCCAAAAAGAATTATGGTAACCTTGTGATTTTTTTAATCATTAAAAGAAAACAGTTGACATTTCTTTATAACGTGAACTGGTTACTAAATAAATAGTTGAAACTTCTTTATTGTCTAACTTTTTTAGTTTACAATTTTTACGGTTTCCCGTAAGGATAATAGTATTTGTTTTTTTAGCTTCGCAGTAACTGTCTTGTCCTGAAATAGGTTTACCCACAAGTTTACAAAGAGTTTCAAGAACAAATGCAGTTAATTGAAAGTAACAAAATATCTAACTAAAAATTATAAATTATGAAAAATATACAAAAAACAATCGGTTACATTTTACTTTTTCCACCTGTATTATCAGTATTATTATTTACAATAAACTTACTTGTTAAAGACAGTGGTAATATTATTAGAATGTACAATTTGAGTTCAGAATGGAGCGGAAGTTATGGGGAAAATGGTGGTTATATGTCAGCAACTCCAGTGTATTTTGGTTTAATGGCAATAGCAGGAGCATATTTATTAAGTAACGCAAAAGAAGAATAAACCGAACGGCTAACAGCAGCTTGCAGAAATGGCGAGAAAATTCCTAAATTCATATTTGTTTTTCGCGATTATTTTTTTCTTAGTAGAAAGTTACAGTCACAAAGTTCGCCACTTCTGCAAGCTGGCGGGACGTTCGCAGAAATTTTAAAGGAACGAAACTATAAATAACAAACATCAAAATTTAATCTTATGAATAAATTATTAATTATTAGCTTTTTATTTTTATCCTTTTTCACTTTTTCCCAAAGTAAAATAGCAACGACGGAAGATGGAAAACGTGTATTATTGAGAGAAAATAATACTTGGGAATATATTGACGTTAAAGGAAAAGCAGAATTAGACAAATCTACAGACAAATGTAATTTAGCGAGTGATTATGTTGAACCTAAACCAGATAAAAACATTCAATCTTGGCTAAAACGTGTTGATGCAACAATTGAAGATTTAAGAAAACACATCGCAGTGGAAAATGAATGTGAAGTTAGTGATATTAAATTTCTAAAAATTTCTGAACAGAAAGGAAATGGAATGTATTCAGTTTGTGTAAAAGGAAAAGAAATGAAATATCGAAGAATTGGATCAGCATTTTTAAAAGCTGACGAAGATCCATTTCCAAATAAGAATTAATTATTTTTCAATAAATATTCTTAAGTGTCATCAATGTATAATATTGCAATTAATTTAAAAAAGATAAAAATGAAAGAAAATAATTATTATGAAATTAAAGGAAAAGAATATAATTATTTCCAAGTTAAGTTGATTAAACAAACAGAATCTCATTTCACTGTTCAATCTTTACACGACAAAAAGGAAACTCAACTGAATAACAAAATATATTTTTTGCGTGAGTTATCTATATTACCTGTTCACTTAAACAGATTAGGATTTGACCAAGAGAATATATTATTAGACGTTAAAGGAATAAATGTTTTTCCTGTTTATATGATTTTAGGAAAAAATATTATGAATTTAAATGTGGCATATTTTGGATATAAAGTATTAAGAAATGAAAATTTTTCAACATTTAAAGAATCGTATCTTGATAAATTTGAAGAAATAAAAAAAATTTCGGATGAAGATTACAATAATAAATTCCGTGAAATTCAAAAGTCAGTAAAAAATGAATTGGGTTTAGTTTTGAATATAAATGAACTATTTAATGAGTTAGAAAATTTAAATTTTGAAATTATAGATAAAGATATAATTGTCAACGGAAAATAACATTTCAAAAAAAACTACCGCCAACAGCTAAGGTATCGTTGGGCTCGAAGAGCCAACAATGAAACCTCTGTTGAACGAAATAAATTCACTGAACTCCTATAAAAATTAATGTTAGGTGAAGTAAACCGATTACGCTCCGTTCACTATGGGAATATCGAATTAAGGTTATGAAGATTTCAAGAGGCATTTAACGCCTCTTTTTTAAAACAAACTATTTTAGCTATATTTGATGCAGTTTGTGAAGTTTTTTCACAGACTGCCGTTAGCTGCAACCTTAAACAAAATCGTAAAATTTATAAAATATGAATTACCTTGACCCATATAATTTTTTCTTTGAACTTCCTTTGTATTCTACTATTGAAATCACCAATAATGAACTAAAAAACTTTGAAGAACTTGTTTCTTTCAATGGTCGAATAGATGCTTATAATCCTTATTTAAAAGAGCAAACAACTTTTAAAGTTGTAATTTATTCTAACTACGAGGCATATAATGTAACGCCGACTTACTTTGACAAAACTACAATCGCAAAATTAACTTGTTTACGTTCCAATCTTGTTTTTGAATATTATTTCCATACAATACAAAAAACAGAGAAAGGAAATTATTTTTTAGAGAAAATTGGACAATATCCATCAATTGCTGACTTACATATCGGTCAAATAAAAGAATATTCTAAAGTAATACCAAAAGAAATATTGAAAGAGTTCACCAAAGCAATTGGACTGGCTGCTAATGGTGTTGGAATTGGCTCATTTGTTTATTTGAGAAGAATATTTGAAAATTTAATTGAAGAAGCTCATATTAATGCAAGTAAAGATAATGGATGGAATGAGGAAACTTATCAAAAAAGCCGAATGAATGAAAAAATTGAAATACTAATTAATCATTTACCTGATTTTTTAGTTGAACATAAACAATTGTATGGTATATTGAGTAAAGGAATACACGAACTTGAAGAACAAGAATGTTTAAGTCACTTTTTACCAGTAAAAACTGGAATAGAAATGATTTTAGATGAAAAAGTAATTGAACTGGAAAAAGCACAAAAAAGACTGAAAGCGAGTAACGCAATTAAAAGCATTTCAAACCAAATTAAATAAAAAGGCAGCAGCTAATAGCTAAGGTTTCGTTGCGTGCGAAGCACGAACAATGAAACCTCTGTTGAACGGAACCGATTACGCTCCGTCAACTATGGGAATATCGAATTAAGGTTATGAAGATTTCAAGAGGCATTTAACGCCTCTTTTTTAAGCCTATCGCGGTATAAAATATTGCAAAACATACTCAATGCTAAAAAATCGTACGGTTTTGTAAATCTTGCAAAAGAAAAAGTATCTAAACAGGTATTACAGCTTGATTAATTTTCCACTACCAATTGAGATGTGGAGGTAATTCATATATTCTGAATTAGTATTGTGAATCGTAAAAGGAATAGTGTCTTTTGAAATTTCTGATGTTTTGAATTGAAATATTATATTCGGTTGCGGTGATTTGATAGTCAATGTGGTTTGTCCATAATTGATGGTTGAAAAATACAAAGGGAAACGGTCAATGAGGAATTCGCAATTCTTATCTTTGAAATTGATGCAGTTGTATGTAGTAAAGCATTGATTTTTGAAGATGATTTTGTATCGACCATTCAAATGAGTGTCTTGATTGGTTTTTATCTGGATCAAGCTTAGAGAGAAAAATATAAATGCGATTAAAAACTTCATAGTTGTCTTATTTAAACCTAACAGGTCTTTGAGACCTGTTAGGTTAAGTTTTAAATTACTTATTGGTTACACTTATTCTCTGCGAACTACTATGCACACTAAATTCAGGAGCGTACATACTTTGTAGTGTTGCGATACCATTATTGAAAACACCAGTATTGTTAACACGAACGTCATATTCTAAAATATAACTACCTTGTTTGATCGTATCAAAGAAAAAATGAGTTGCGGCATCTTTAGTGCTTCTGTAGTATGAAATATCATTTTTGAATTCGTATTCAGATAGTACGTCGATAGGTTCAAAACACGAGGCTCTTAAATCTTTTAGGTGAACAAATTCCAAGTTTGTATCGGCTTTTATAATTAATCGGGTGGTGATGATGTCACCAATGCGGATGGCTTCTTTTTGCAACGGAATTAATATCGTACCATTGCTGTCTTTTACTTTTTTATAGACTTCTTTGGTAATCTTTAAATCTTTATTTGTAGAAGTGGTAATCGCTTCTAAATTCTCGAAATATTGCCAATATACTCCTCCAAAACTTGGAACATCCGATTTGTTTTCAATCGTAATAGTAGCTAATTCTTTACTTACTTCTTCGGGTTTCCATTGTATTTTGAAATAACCTGCTTCCGATTCGGTTTTGACAGCGGTTAATTTTTCTTTTACTAATTGCGGATTGCCTATGGTGAAATTAGTTTCTACTTTTTGATCCGCAAAATTAATTCCGTGGAAAAGTAAGGCATAAATGGCTTCGGTGGTAGCTTTTGTAGTACCCCAACTTTCTCTTTGTTTTTGGTTAATTAACCAGACTTTCATTTGGTTGACTAATGTAGGGTCATTATCAATTTCTGCAAAGGCTTCAATGAGTAACGCTTGGTTTTCAATGGCAGCGTCAAACCAACTGTATCCGTTTTTGTTTGCGATCCAGTACATTCCTTCCTCAGCATTTTTAACCGCAGTTTCTTTTAAGTGGGTGATTATTTTTTGTGCAAAAGCATTATCACCTAAACGATTTAAGCCTAATGCTGCCATTGCTTTTTGTGGTAAACTCAGTTGTAACCAATTGGTTTTTACTTGTTGGATTTGAAAATCAACCGCTTTTTTCAAACTATCGTTGGCAATAGGATGAGATTTTGCATAAAAACTACGGCAGTATAAATACTGTAATTCTGTAGTAGTTATAGTAGATTTATATTTACGTTGGTTTTGTGTATTTAACATAAATTGTTGGTCAATAAAAGGAATTCCTTTGTTGATTATAGGAGTAAAATTATTTCCCTCAATCATTTTTTGCAAATGACCTAAACCACTCAACACGTGTTGGGTGACATTATAATTTTCACGTCCACCATCAAACCAAGGAAAACCACCAGAGGGCAATTGTTTACTTTTAAGTTTATCCAAAGCAGTTTCGGTAGCAGTTTGTAATTTTTGAAGATCAAATAACGCAGCAATACGTTTGTTTTTCTCGGTTTCATCAGCTTCCAGTAACCAAGGAGTTTCACGTAAGAGAATCGATTTTAATTCCTCGTTCATTTCCAACTTGGATTTTTTCTCAGGATTATTACGCCATTTTTCGAATACGGCAGCCACTTTAGGTTGGCTATTTATAATTTTTGACGCCAAAGCATTAGCGTAAAAACGAGCAAAAGTTTGTTCTGCACATTCGTGTTCAAATTCCATAACATACGGTAACGACTGTATGGCTAGCCAAGTTGGATTAGAAGTATATTCGAAAGTAAAAGACTGATTTTTTAGTGTCTTTGAAGTATTGTTTTTTAGATTTTCAAAAACAAAATCCTTTTTAGTATGCTCACGTACCCAAAGCGGTAGGGCTTCGGTAATTAAAATTTTGTTACTGAGTACAGGTAAAATGTTTTCCTCACCATCACTAAAAGCACCCGATTTTGCAATTACTTTGTATTGAAACCCTTGAATTCCTTCGGGGATAGTTATTCTCCATTCGATAGTAGTGCTTTCTTTGGCTTTGCAAGTAAACGACTTTAGATTATTGGTATTTAAGCAAATGGCATCGATAGTATTGCCAGTCACTGCATCAAAAAGTTGTAAAACTACATTTCCTGATTTTACTTCCTGAGTTAGATTCACCACTTTAGCAGCTAGAGTAATAGTGTCGGTTTCTCGTAAAAATCTAGGCATATTAGGCATAACCATTAAATCTTTTTGCGAGATAATTTCGGTTTCAAAAGTGCCAAAATCCGCATTTTTAGTATGTCCGAACAAACGTAGTTTCCATTTGGTTAACGATTCAGGTGTTGTAAAATTGAATGCAATTTTACCAGAACTATCTGTTGTTAAATGAGGATAAAAGAAAGCGGTTTCGTTAAAGTTAGTTCGTGTTTTAACTTGGCTTAATTCTTTTATAGCGTTTTTGGTGGTAATCATAATGACACCATTGGCTCCTTTTACACCATATAAAGCAGTAGCGTCTTTATCTTTTATAACAACAATTGAGGTAATATCATCTTCTGAGATTTGAGATAGATTTAGATTTTCTTTTATTTCACCATCAACTATCAAAAGTGCTTTGTTATTACCTGTTATAGAAGTATTTCCTCTTAGAATAACTTTTTGTTCTATAGTTGCTACAGAGTAGGAAAGAGTCGACGATTTTTTAAATTTTACAGAGCCTTCTTCATCTTCTTCATTCCATTTGTAAAATAATTGTTTTCTATACTTATAGAAATAGCTCAAATCTTTATCATTTGAAGTGACCACTAAAATATTAGGATTAAAAGTGCCTTTTTCTCTTTTTATTCCCAAAGCCGTTACCACCACTTCGCCTAGTTTTTTCGATGAGTCTTGCAAAACCGTATTAATTATACCAGAACTACCAACGGTTTTAACCACATCATTCATTCCCATAAATGAAAAAAATAATTGCTCGCCTTCAAAAGCATAAATGCTATATTTTCCATCAAAACCAGTTGAAGTACCTATGGTTGTACCTTTTACAGCCACATTCGCTCCAGGTATAGGTGTATTACCATCTGTTACTATACCTGTTATTAATTTGCTGCCATTTCTAATAATTTGAGGGCGAGCAAGGTTTTCTTCATATTGTTTTTGTCTGTACTGGTTTTTTGGATTATTGTAATCAAAACCAAACCATTGCAATTTTGGAGCGAAAGTTAGTCGATTATAATATATTTTTTTTGCTCTTGAATTAAAGTTAATCTCTTGGGTGTTGTAATTGCCTATTTGTGGGAAAGGAACTCTTGAATAATCATAAAATTCAGGTCTTTGCCAATTTTTCGTTGTAAATTGATCTAAGGAGCTGTCATACATAGAGGCTAAGACTTCGGCTTCTTGTTTGTGATTTGTAATTTTGAAAGACCAGTTTTCTTTGCTCCCAGGCTCAATTTTGTTTCTAAAAGAAACAACTTCAAAATTTAGGTCTTGTCTTACCTCTTCTTTTCGTATCGTGATGTTTTCAGAACTAGTTGAATTTTCCCATTGTGTAGAGAAAAAGAATGCATAGTCATATTTCGTTTCTCTTATCTTTTTAAAGCTAACAATACTTTTTCCGTTAGTGAGTAAAGTAACTTGTTCGCTATTTATTTCTTTTCCGTAATAAAAACGAGTAGTTACATACAACTCTGAAAGATTGGTGCTTAATTCAAAATGGATATAATTTGGATCGTCATTTTTTATTCTTCTATAGGCAAATAGCTTGTCTGTAGCTAACGGATTTTCTTTAGATAGCACTGTAAAGTATCTCTCTTGTGAAATAGGGTTTTCTTTGGTGTCGGTTATCGAAACCTTAGCGGTATAACTGCCTTTTTCTAATTCGGGTAAGGTAATTTTATTGCTGGTTTTTGTGTCAAATGTTATGGTTTTTACCAATGTTGGATTTTCACTTCTTTTTTCGCTGTAAGGCTCGTAAGGAAATAATTTTTTAAATTCTTCTTCTTTTATATTTTGAAGTTCGGGTTCTTCAAAAGTTCTTCTTTTTAGATAATTTTTACTTTTCTTTTTATAAAACTCAATTTTTCCTTGATAAGGAATAGGAGAGTGGTCTAAATTAGAAATGTTGATAGTTAATGTGTTTTTGTTCTCAACAAAATAAGGAGCTATTGTGGTAGCACTCAATTGTAGCGTTTCTTTTTTTACTGCTACGGTTTTAGTAAAAGTTCTAGTTTCTCCGTTAGTATCAGTGACTTCAATCTCAATGGTGTAAGTTATTTCTTTTATGTCTTCATTTTTGAAGTTTTCAACAGTGGTGGTAAGAGGTATAGCAAAAAAACCATCATTACCAGTCGTGGTTTCTTTTTGAATGAAATAGTGATCATTATGGTATTTGTAATCTGAAGTTGTGAAATCTCTACTAATGCTGTATTTAACTTGCACATTAGTAAGATTATTGCCTGCTAAATTTTTAGCATAGCCTTTTATATTCAAAATATCTCCAATACTATAGATTTCTTTGATTTTGTCAACGGTGATTTCAAAAGTTGGACGTTTGTATTCTTCTACTTTAAAATGGAAATAGTCATTTCTTAAATTGACATTATCCCAAAACGAATGTTCATCTTCTTTTTTGTTGTAATATTTTGTGTCTTTGCTAAATAATTCATTGTCTGGTTCCTCAATTTCAATGGAGAATTCGCCAGTCAAACAATTTTTAGGTAAATCAAATTCACCTGAGAAAGTGCCAAATTCATTGGTTTGTAAATCAAATTCCTTGATGATTTTATAAGAAGCGTCTTCAATGGTAATATGTGCAGTTACAAATGGGACTACGCTTTTAATTTTGTTTTTATTTTGAATAATTAGTCCTTTAAAATAAACTTTTTGTCCAGGGCGATAAATAGCTCGGTCAAGATATATGTTGGCCTGAGCTTCAAACTCTTCTTCTTCATCTTTAGCAGTATCTTTTATGTTAGGGGCGAAATATAAACTTAAAGTGTCTTTTTGATGGATAAGATAGGAAATAGTTGAAAGGTTTTTTTCCTTAGTATTTGGTTTTGTATAAATTATTTTTCCATTAATATTGGCAGTTGTTTTTTTCAAGTCAGTTAAGAGAATAGCATCGTTCAGAGGTTTTCCCGTTTTTCTATGCATTACATAAAATAACTCTTCGGTTTTGTTTTGGTCTTTTACATAGCTAATATTAGTAATATGATAGAGTGCATAATTTGAACCAAGTGTAGTGTTTGAATTTTTATCGGTATCTTCAATAGCTACGATATAATGACCTAATGGAAGTTTATCCATCAAAATTTCGGTGGAGTATTGATGATGATTTTTAGGATTCGGAAGGGATTTTATGGTTTCTAAAAAAGGTTTTTTGGTTTCTAAATATTTTGAAATCAGTTCGTTTCTTTGAGGGTCATAATTATTGAATTTGTCAAAATCTTTTACAGCTACTTGATAATAGTTTATCTTTAAATTATCTATGTTTTTAAAATCCACAAAGGCTCTAGTGTTTTCACCTTCATAATTTATTTTTTCGAGGGAGATTTGAAGAAATTTGTCTAATATGGTTTCCTTTTGAAGTTGTGCTTCGGTAACCACATATTCATTAGGTTTTTCTTTGATGATTTTTTCTAATATCTGTAAAGCTTCAATTTTTGAATTGGAATTATCTTCTTTGGTACTTATTTCTATTAAATCTTTTGTTTTTTGTAAGCTAATCTCATAGTATAAATTCTTGTCAGAGGTCGTGTTGTGTATCTCTTTTACAGCGTTTTCAAATAAGAAAGTATTATGAAATAACTGATTGATTAAAAGCAATCGTTGGTATCTAGTTTTATCTATTTGAGTGGGTTTGGTTTCTAAAACTAATCGTTCTTTTTGCTGAAGTGTAGTAATAAATGAAATGAATTCTATTGGGTAAGTGTTGTTTTTAATACTTAAAAAATCGTTTGTAGAAGCATAGAATTTTTTAAGTTCTTCGTTTTTTGTGAAGAATTTCTCATTCAATTCTCTGTTATTGATGAGTTTGATATATTGTTTAGAAATTTCTTGGAATAATAACTCATAAAGCGAATAATTTTTCCCATCTACAAAACTTGGAATTTCCAGAATTTCTTTAAAATTATCAATGGGGATTTGATTTAATTTTTTAATGTTTGTAAACACCTCTTGGAAAGACTTGGCAATTTCATTTTTAAAATTTTCTTTAGACCAAGTATAAACATCCGCTGAAGGATTGTATTTAACAGCGGTTATGGCGTTTATTTTATATGAATTATAATTGTAGTAATCTTCTAAAATAGTACCATAGATATAATTTAAAATCGCTTTTGAAGTTGGTTTAGCCGTTTTGATTTCTTCTCGTAAATTAGAAATAATATTTTCAGGTGCTTTTTCTTCAAAAACTTGTCGGAATTTTGAAATGTAGAAAAAACATTTGATGATTTGTTCTTCGTTGTTTTCCTTCTTGGCAAAACCATAAATTTCTTGTGCATTTTTGTAAGCGGTTTCTGTTTTACCGTCCAATTCATTTTGTATGGCAGTACTCCAGAGTGTTTTGTAGTCTTGAGAGTAGGTGGTAGCACAAAGGAGTAAAAGCAATAAAATTTTAAAATACTTCATAGATAAGTTGGTTTTCTAATATAGAGGGAGAAAAAGGCAAAAAGGTTGGATGGATTTTTCTAAAAAACAAAAAAATCTAAATTACACTCTGTTATATGGTAATTTAGATTTTTTAAAAAACTGTAAAGCAGATATTTATTTCTTTGCTTTTTATCTCAACGTAAATGTGGTTTTACCCATTAAATCGCCATATTGATCAAAAACATTTACAAAAAAAGTACCTTTTTCTAGTAGTTTTACAGGAATGTTTTTATCTGCTGTAGTATTTTGGTTTTGATAGTCAACAGTAACAGTTTCACTGTAAACTAAATTGCTTCCATTGGTGAAAGATTCAGTTTCTTTAAGACCTATTACATTATTAGTTGGATCAATTATTTGAATAAAGAATTTTTTGTCACCGCTTGCTGCTAGATGATTTGCAGGAATCACAAAAGTTACCTTAAGCATATCTACACGAACCGCTTTGTCAGATTCTAAGTTCATTTTTTCGCTTTTCCAACGTAGTGTTTTAACGTTTAAGTTGACAATGTTGATTTTTGCCGCTTTTTTTACGTGTTGGTTTAATACCTCTTTTTGAGAGTTAATAGAATCTTTTTGTCTTTCAGATTTGCTTAATTGTTCTGTTTTTGTAGATACTTCTGTGGTTAACTTAGAATTTTCATCTTTTAAAAATGAAATTTGACTCATAAGTTTATTTATGGTTGCTTTCAGTTTGAAAGTTTGTTCTTTATATTTAAGTAATGATTGATAAGAGGCTTTTGAAGCTTCAAGTTCCGACATTAAAGCAACAACTTTGTCACGTTCTGTGGTTAATTCCGCAGATAAATTTGTATTTGTAGAAAGTGCTAAGTTTAATGAATCTCTTGAATTTGTTAATTCTTTTAATACAGATTCTTTGTCTGCTATTAGCACTCTTTCATTTTCGTCTTTTTCTTTCTTTAAATTAACAGCGTAAAAAATAGTTCCAATTGTCGTTGCTGCTAATAGTACTATAGCTGCTATTCCCAGCTTTTTTTTGTTGTCTTCCATAAAATAAAGTAGTTTATTTGATTAAATATATAAGCAAAATTAAACTCATTTTGCAAAGTAGAAAGAAATATTGCTATATTTTTTGAAAAAGGATGATTTTTATTTTTTTAAAGGACATAGTCATTTTTTTTATAGACACAATATCACTTATATTTGAACTAGCTTAAAAATACAAAAGCGCAGAAGATTAAAATAGATTTTTAAATAATTTAAAATGGTTGAAGTAGTTTAAAGCTGTCTTTAAACTCCTAAATTTTTAAACTTAATAATGAGAACACATTTCATAGCCATAGGCGGAGCAGCAATGCACAATTTAGCATTAGCATTACACAATAAAGGATATAAAGTAACAGGTAGCGATGACGCAATTTTTGAGCCTTCAAAATCAAGGTTAGAAGCAAAGGGATTATTACCAGCAGCATTAGGTTGGTTTCCTGAAAGAATTACAACAGATATAGAAGCGATTATTTTAGGTATGCACGCCAAGGCGGATAATCCAGAATTGCTAAAAGCGCAAGAATTAGGATTGAAAATTTATTCGTATCCCGAATTTCTTTACGAGCAATCGAAAAATAAAACTAGAGTAGTTATAGGAGGAAGCCACGGCAAAACGACTATTACGTCAATGATTTTACACGTGATGAATTACCATAATGTTAAAGTAGATTATATGGTTGGTGCTTTGTTAGAAGGTTTTGATACGATGGTGCATTTGACAGAAGAAAATGAATTTATTGTTTTAGAAGGCGATGAATATTTAACTTCTCCAATCGATCTTCGACCAAAATTCCATTTATATAATCCAAATATTGCATTGATTTCTGGAATTGCGTGGGATCATATTAATGTGTTCCCAACGTATGAAAACTATGTGGAGCAATTTGAAATTTTCATCCAGAAGATTACCAATGGTGGGATTTTAATTTATAACGAAAATGATCCAGAAGTAAAACGTGTTTCGGAAAAAGCCGAAAATCCTATTCGTAAAATTCCGTATTTCACTCCTGAATATGCGGTAGAAAATGGAGTGACTTTATTAGAAACACCTGAAGGGCCAATGCCAATTGAAGTTTTTGGTGCACATAACCTGAATAATTTAGCAGGAGCCAAATGGGTGTGTCAATGTATGGGCGTGGATGAAGCCGAATTCTATGAAGCCATTGCCACTTTTAAAGGGGCCTCAAAACGTTTAGAAAAAATAGCCGAAAGCACAAACAAAGTAGCATACAAAGATTTTGCGCATTCACCAAGTAAGGTTTCGGCTACTACAAAAGCGGTAAAAGCACAATATCCTGATAGAAAATTAGTCGCTTGTTTAGAATTACATACCTACAGTAGTTTAAATGCCGAATTCTTAAAACAATATGAAGGCGCACTCGATGCTGCTGATGTTGCCGTAGTATTTTATTCACCGGATGCCGTAAAAATTAAAAAACTAGAAGAAGTAACTTACGACCAAATCGCACAATCCTTCAAGCGTGATGATTTAGTGATTTACACTAATCCATCCGATTTTAAAAATTATCTTTTCAGTCAAAACCTAGACAACTCGGCTTTATTATTAATGAGTTCTGGTAATTATGGTGGTTTGGATTTTGAGGAAGTGAAGGGGTTGATAGGGTAGTTTATTACGTTACGTCATTGCGAGGCACGAAGCAATCTCTACCAGCTGAGGCAAGATGAAGTAATCTCATCCTTGCTAAAGTAGATTGAAGCAATCTAATAAACAAATTAAACGATGAAGCCTGGCTTTATTTACATTATTACAAACAAAAACAATACAACTTTGTACGTTGGGGTTACCTCAAATTTACCCCAACGTATTTTAGAACATAAAGAGAAACGTTATCCAAATTCCTTTTCAGCTCGGTACAATCTCAATAAGTTGGTTTATTACGAATCTTTTCAAATGATAGGCGATGCCATTGGCAGAGAAAAACAAATAAAAGCACGTTCACGGCAAAATAAGATTGATTTGATTCTTAGCATAAATCCTGAATGGAAGGATTTGTATGAAGAGATACTTGGTATTATGAATGTGTTTTAGATTGCTTCGTCGTGCCTCCTCGCAATGACGTTGCGTTGAAAGATTGCGTTGAGTTAATCTTTTTGCAATAGACATAAAGTATTTCTCAGCATATCGTCATTGCGAGGCACGAAGCAATCTTATGAAAGCGACACCTTATTAAAAGAGTAATGATTTTTTGGATAGTTCGTGAAAGATTTTCTTATTATGAAGTTAATTTTTTTAGATTGCTTCGTTCGCAATGACGTTGCGTTGAAGGATTGTGTTGAATTAATCTTTTTGCAATAGATATGCAACATTTCTCAGCGTCTCGTCATTGCGAGGAATAATGTAATAATATTTATATACCTAATGGATTTCCTTTCAACACCAATTGTTTTCTAAACAAAAGATACAGTCCACAGAGTAGAGTTTCGGTAATGGGGACTAGCCAAATTACCGTTTCGTATGACCAATTTTGTAGTTCCATTACATAATAAGCTATTGGAATTTGGAAAACCCAAAAACCTAAAAAGTTAATTAATGTCGGGATTTTTGTATTACTAGCTCCATTGAATAAATTGTTTGCAATCATAGAAATGCCATACGCAACATAGCCTAAACTTATTATTTTCATTGCTTCTTTAGCTTGAACTATAGTTTGAGCGTTGTTAGTAAAAAACAAACTAATGTTTTCTGCAAAAATGAAATTTATTATTGTGATTCCCAAACATAAAAGAATGGTGTATTTGAGTACAATTTTAGTGAGTATTTTTATTCTTTTTAAATGTTGAGCTCCTAGATATTGACCTGTAAGCGTTGCAACAGCATTGCTTAATCCCCAAATAGGAAGTATGAAAAATAGCATCACACGGACGGCTATTTGAAATCCTGCTGAACCATATTCGCCTCCTCCTTTTGCGATTAATTGGGATAAATAAATCCAACTCATAGACGCTAAAACGTATTGTAAAACTCCTGGAAAAGCAATTTGTGTGATGGATTTAATGATAGGAAAGTGCAGTTGGAATCGGTTTCTATCAAATCCAAGGGATTTTCTTATTCTATATAGACTATAAAGTTGGTAACCAACTCCTACAGCACGACCTATAACAGTTGCCCATCCTGCACCTTCGATTCCCATAGCTGGAATAAATAACCAGCCGTTTATAAGAATGGGGCATAAAATAAGATTAAAGCCATTTGCTATCCAAAGACTCTTCATTGCTAGAAGTGGATTGCCTATGCCTCTGAAAATACCATTGATTAAGAATAAGAGTAAGATGAAAATACTATTACTAAAAATAATTTTTGGATAGCTAATTCCGTAAGCAATAGCTTGAGGTGAAACACTTAAAGTAGTAAAAATTTTCTCGGCAAAAAAATATCCTATAAAGCTAATAAATAACGAAATGATACAAGCAATTGCTAAGGCTTGAATAACAATTTTGCCTGTTTTTTTTAGTTTTTTTTCACCTATAGAAATTGAAACCAAAGCAGAAACTCCTACACTAAATCCTACTGCAATGGAATAAATTATAGTATTGATAGATTCTGTGAAGCCAATAATTTGTATGGCTAAGTGACTGTTAGGTAAATGACCCACAAAGTATAAATCGACCAAGGAGAAAACTGATTCTAAGACTAGTTCTAGAATCATAGGAATGGCTAAAATCCAAATGCCTTCTTTGAGTCCGATAGTATTAAAATCGATTATTTCTTGGTGTTTGAGAAATTTTAATTTCTCTTTGATTGATTTTACCATATTGGTTTGTATTGATGAATAGGGTTTGTGAGTTGTCCTACAAATTGTAAACTTGCAAGTGGGTCGGCTAGATTAAGCATTTGTTTGTTGTTTTTGAGTTGTAAACGATTTAAACAACAAGAAGCAAAACTAGGACTAAACAAATCGTATTTTAAGAATAATTCTTTGTATTGTGGATGCTCTTTTTGGTATTGAGCTATACAAGTACCAACGCTTTCCCAAAAACTGTCTTCGCTTAAAATAGTATATTGTTCTAGAATAGCCGATAAGAAACGGAAGAAATGCTGAAACACATCATTTTGAATACTTAACACCTTTAATTCTTCTGGCATATGCATTCGGATGCGTTCTGCTTTTTCTGGGAGTGGAGCTGTTGGATTAAAGAGCATAATTTCTTCGGTAATATCTTTAATCAGAACACGTTCGACAATATTGTTTTTAACCACAAGAATTAAGTTTTCGCCGTGTGGCATAAAAACAATTTCGTGTGCATAAAAACAATGAATTAATGGAATTAAATAAGCTTGCAGGTATTGGTCAATCCATTTTTTAGCGTTGATACCTGAGGTTTTGATAAGGTGTTTGATAAAAGGTTCGCCTTCATAGTCTAAATGTAATAAAGCAGCCATTGTAAAACAGTTTTCGCCTGCTTGCATTTTAGTATAAGGACTTTCACGCCATAATGTAGCCAACATTTTATTGTGCGGAATAGTTCTTCCTAAATCTTCGAATAGTAGATTTCTATACCCTAAAGTAGCTACCTCTCCTAAAACTGTGAAACCTTTTGATTGTAAAAAAATATCGTTTTGAACAAGGTTTTCAAGCCAAGTGGTAATTATAGGAGTACTTTCCATATAGTAAGGAGAAAGACCACGCATAAATCCCATATTGATTACAGAAAGAGCTGTTTTTGCAAAATGTTTTTGGGTATGACTTAGATTAAAAAAAGTACGAATAGATTGTTGTGCCGAATATATATCAGCGCCATAGCCTAAGGGAATTAATTGTTTTTGTGCAATGTCATTGGTAAAAATGACAGTGAGTTTATTAAACCATTGCCAAGGATGTACAGGGAACCAATAATAATCTTCTGGATTTACTTCTAATTCAACGATTGTACTTTGGAAATTAATTATTGTATCGATATCCAATTCATTTTGAATAAATGTTTCATAATTTATGTAATCTACACAAGAAAAATGGGCTCTTGATTTATGTCCAGCAACCCATAAAAGTTTTACAGGGGCATTCACTTCAGGTGCATATTGAAGAAAATCGGTACTACTAAAGCCATTTTTGCCACTATTCGCTAAAAAACACGGATGTCCTTCGTTCATAGCGTGTTCTATGGTTTGGTAGTCTTGAAGAGCTAAATCAGATGACGTGTGTTTTTCATTGGCAATTTTATAAGCCGTTGTGTATAAAGTAGTATTTATTTCTTCTAGATAGGTAGGTAATAAATCGGTTGGGATTTCTAGAACTGCTTTAAATTCGAGAATAAAATTTATTAAACAAAGGCTTACTTTATTGCCTTCAACATTCTTTTTATAAATACTGTTTTTGTCAATTTGCCAATGGTTTAATGCTCTTTTATGTGCTTTAAATCCATAGGCGAAATTACCGTTAGGTGTAGATAATTGATATTCATCTGAAGCTTTTATGAAAATGGGATTTATAATAGTTTCGTGTGCAAATTCAGCAATAGCTTTTTTCAAAAGAATACTATTAGCTTTTTTCCATATTGCGGGTTGCAAATGTGCTGTAGATTTTGAGATGTTGTTTGATTTTAATGTATTAATTTCCATTTAGAATTATATTTTTAAAAGAGCATTTTTATATTGTTCTCGTGTGCAAAATTCTAAGCGAGCCGTTTTATGTGGTAGTTGAATTAATCTTTGCATTTCAAAACCTGCTTTGTTATTCAAGGCGTGAATTTTATGATTATTAGCATCAGGTTCGACCACAATTCTTTCTACTTGTTTGTCTTCAAAAATAAAATCTAATATGAATTGAAAAATATTCCAAGTGAAACCAGTAATTTTTTGTGTTGGAGGAGCCACAAGTATATGCATTCCTCTATCGCCTTTTTTTACTTCATAATGTTCTTTTATTACATCTTCATTAGGATTGTAACATTCTAATAAAAAGGACATTTGACTGTTATAGTACCCAGTATAAATATTAGAATTCGTAATAAGCTTTTTATAAGTATTTTTGACTTCTTCAAAAGTCAAGCCTACCATTCCCCAATACACTGCATAGTCTTGCTGAATCCATTGGTAAATGATGGATAAATCGTTTTCTATTTGAAAAGGTCTTAGTTCAAATATTCCTACCGAAGCCACTTCTTTTAAAAAGAGCGGTTGGGATTTTGTTTCAGGAGGTGTGTGTGTTTTTATATGCATACCGAAATCCGTTTAAGCCATTACTTTTTTGAACTTTGCAATTGGGTTTGTTAGCCTTCCTTGAAATTGCAATAATGCTACGGGGTCATCAAGGTCAATCATCGTTTTATTGTTATTGAGTTGTAATCTGTTTAAGCAGGATAACTCAAAATCGTTAGCAAATAAGTCGTATTGTTCAAATTTAGCTTCAAGATGAGGTTGTGATTGCTGGTAGTCATAAATACTTTCGGCTACCAATTCCCAAAAACGGTTTTCGTCATATTGCAGTTGAGCTACTAATATTCCAGACAAGAATCGGAAGAATCCATCAAAAACATCAATAAAAATGGAAAGTAATTTTACATCTTCAGGAACTTCAGCATATATACGGTCTATATTTTTTGGTAGTTGAACATCAGGATTTAGGATTACAGCTTCTTCGGTAATATCTTTCATAAAGGAACGTACAGGAACATAATTTTGTAATCCTAAAATCAAATTTTCACCGTGTGGCATAAACACTAAATCATATTGATAAAAACAATGTAAAAGGGGTGTTAAGTAAACTGTAAAGTAGGCTTTTAGCCATTCATCTGTACTTGAATTAGACGCCTTTATTAATTCAGGGACTAAAGCATTTCCATTTTTATCAATATGCAATAAAGCTGCCATTGAAAGTAGTTTTTCACCTTTTTCAAGATATTTTACGGGGCTTTCTCTCCATAATGATGCAATCATTTTGTTGTATGGATTGTGTTTGCCATAATTTTCAAAATAAGGGTTAATGTAACTTATGGAAGCGACTTCGCCAAGCATACTAAAACGGACTTTGTTTAAATAGATATCATTTCCTAATAAATTCTCCAACCATTTTGCCATTTCTGGAGCAGTGCCAAGATAATAAACAGGTAAACCACGCATAAACCCCATATTTAGGATAGATAGCGAAGTTTTAGTATATAATTTTTCTGGATGACTTGTGTTAAAAAGTGTTCTAATAGATTGTTGCGCTTGGTATAAATCAGGGCCATTACCTAAGCAAATAAGATTACCTTGCGCAATTTCAGGCGAAAAAATATTAGCTAATTTATTCGTCCATTGCCAAGGGTGTGTTGGCATAAAATAATAATCGGATGGATTTTTTTCTTTACTTTTAATCACATCGTTAAACTTTAGAATGGTTTCAGAACCTAATTCTTGATGGATTAAAGTTTCATAATCTAATTCTTCTGTACCAGCATATACGGTTCTGTCTTTTTTACCAGCTAACCATACGATAGGAAAAGTATTGCCAGTTTCTGGTGTGTAAACACTATAATCGATGCTATCAAAACCAATTCTCCCATTGTTAGCCACAAAACCAGGATGCCCTTCAGTCATTGATTTTTCTATGGTTTGAAAATCAGCGTGAGCCAATTCATACGATTCTAAGCTGTCCGAATGCAATTTGTACATACTTCCGTGTAGCGTACTGATGATTTCTTCGATATAAGACGGAAATAAATCTTCTTTAATACCAATAGTTTTTTTGAATTCGTTGAAGAATAAAACGGTGTCTAATTTTTCTTCTGAATTTTGGTTTTTGACGATGGTGTTTTCGTCAATAAGCCAATGATTAAGAGCTAATTTTCGTGCTACAAATTGGTAATTGGTTTCGCTATTATCGGCTACAATTTGGTAAATTTCACCTTCCAAAGAATTTTTTATTAAAGTGGGGGTAAAGATTCCTTCGTGTGAAAATTCACTAATGGCTTTTTTAATCAATAATCGATTCGCTTTTTTCCAAGTATCTTCATTGGCGTGTGAAGAAGCAAGTTCGGGAGCGATTATTTGTTCAAATAGTTTGGGTATATTTAGATTGATGTTGTTTTCTGAATTCATTTTTTTGATAAATTGGTTACGAGTACAAAAGGATAAGCGTGCTTTTTTATGGGGTAATTGCACTTCTTGTTCATCTACAAACCCCATTTTATGGCATATAGTAAACATTTTTTCATTTCGTACATCAGGTTCCACTAATACCCTTTGAATGGTTAAGTCTGAAAAAATAAACTTCATAATAGTAGTGAAAATATTAGAAGTGTAATTGTGAACTGGTTTAGATGTTGGTGCAACAATCACGTGGATACCACAATCGTGTTTTTGTACCTTATAATAGTTGGAAATTGGGTCATTGAACGGATTGTATTTTTCTAAAAGAAAGGATATTTTGCCTTCCACTCTTCCAAGATAAACTTCGGCTTGTTGTGTGATTTTGTCGTATTCTGTTTTGACTTCTTCTACAGATTTGCCTATCATTCCCCAGTATTGAGCATAATCTTGATTGACCCAATTGTGAATGATTTCGCTATCTGATTCTGTATTAATTGGAACTAAATCGATAGTTCCAAATTCTTTTGTAAGTGTCGAAAAAGCAATTGCTCTTTCCACGGTTTGTGTTATATCTGAATTCATTTTTTTACATTGATATAGGTTGTTTCTTTGATTGAAAAGATTCTGTTTTAATTTTTTGTAAACTCCGAAAACTGTAATTAATTAACAATGTTAGTACTGTGTATAATGGAATTAAGAGCAATACGCTTATTTGTCCAAGTTCCCAAAACCCAAAAACATACATTCCCCAGTTAATTAATACCCATTGAATACAATAAATACTGGTAATGTTTTTACTCAAATAAGTAACTAGAGCAATAGCTTTGGGACTAGGTTTTAATAGTAAAAGGAGTTGATTAGAAATCCAAAAAGCAAACATCATAATACCTAATAAAACGATACTTCCACCAGGTCCTAAATGGTAGTAATCTCCAAAATGATAATTGTAATTTGTGATAACTAAAAGTAAACCTAAGACTATTAATCCGAGGCTTTGTAGTAATATACTTTTAAAAAAAAGAGTGTCTTTATTATTCTTTTCCTTTAAAAGTTTGCCTAGAAATACCCCAATTAGTATAAAAGCACTCCAAGGAAATACAGGGAAATATACATTGTATTGACTGCTGAAAAATAAATCACATATGTAATTTATGATAGGAATGTCAATTCGAAATCCGTTAAGTTCCTTAGCTAATAAAATGATGATAATTCCAATACTAAAATGTAACCACTTGTTTTCCGAGATTAGGTTAATAAAAGCAATAAGGAATAAGGTGAAACCTGCTAATTGTAATATATCACCTAATCCTAAAAAGAAAAATGATGTCTCTAGAGTTTGTGTTTTTAAGTGATATGCCTCTAAAAAACGATTTGGTAAACCACCAAAAACAAACTCAGGAACAATGAATTTTAAAAAGTTTAAAGAATATCCAATAAATAAAATATAAAAACCTCTTTTGATTACTGAATAAAAACTTTGTCTGCGGGAAAATGTAAAGGAAATCCCCATAGCAATTAAATACATTGCTGCACCACGACCTAGCCAAAGTACAATGTTTCCAAAAACAGTTTGAGTTTGGGTTTCTATTGTTCCATAAATGAGCATTGTATGGACTATTATTAGAAAAAATACACTTATTGCTCTTGCAAAATCAATAGCAAGAATTCTTTTAGTTAATGACATTATAATTTTATTGTTTTCTCTTCGGGTGAATTTTGTTTTTTAGGAATTCCAAATTGTTGAAAAGCAATTTGTTGTTCTATAGGATAAACTTCTTTACCTGTTATTTCTTTAATGATGTAAGAATTTCGGTAGCAAGCCATTCCTAAATCGGGGGTCACAAAACCGTGAGTGTGTAATTCGGCATTTTGCACAAAAATATCAGAGCCATCAATGTCGATAGTGTAATTTCGGTTGGTTGCATAACGGCCTTTATTGTCCCATTTTATTCTGTCCTTTATTTCAGAGATAAAATTTGGAATTGTACTTGAGTAACCCGTAGCAAGAACTAAAGCTTCTGTAGAATGTTCAAAGTTTTTGTCTTGTTCAACGTGATGTAATTCTAACTCAAATTCTTGCGTGTTCTCATTATATTTAGAGTTTATACAAGCCGAATTGGTTCTTAAATTAACATCAATAGGATGAATGACTTTTTTGTAATAGATAGTATCAAAAATAGTTTCGATTAAATCCTTGTTGATGCCTTTGTATAGCTCTTTTTGATTTTGGAGGAGGTTGTCCCTTTTTTCTTCAGATAGATTATAAAAATAATCTACATATTCCGGAGAGGTCATTTCCAAAGTTAATTTACTATAATCCATCGGGAAAAATCGAGGTGAACGAGTAATCCAGTTAAGTTGGTAATCGTACGTGTCAATTTCTTGAAGCAAATCATTAAATACTTCGGCAGCACTTTGCCCACTTCCTAAAACGGTAATCGATTTTTTAGATTGGAGTTCTTTTTTGTGTTGTAAGTATTGCGAAGAATGAATCGCTTTTTCCTTAAGATGATTACAAGATTTAGGAATAAAAGGAGAAGTACCTGTTCCTAAAACTAGCTTTTTGCAAGGATATATGGTATGCTCTTGAGTAGTAATATCCTTTACTGTTACATAATATAGTTGTTCAGTGTTGTCATAAACAATCTTTGTAACCTCTTTTCCAAAAAACACATTAGGAAGTTTACTTATAGCCCACTGACAATATTGATTGTATTCGTTACGAAGCAATAAGAAATTCTCACGAATGTAGAAGGAATAGATTTTGCCTTTTTCTTTGATATAGTTTAAAAAACTAAACGGACTTGTCGGGTCAGCTAGGGTTACTAAATCGGCCATAAAGGGGATTTGTAAAGTAGTATCTTGTAACAACATTCCTGGATGCCAATCAAAGCTTTCGTTTTTATCAAAAAATAAGCCGTTTAATTCATTAATTGGAGCAGTTAAACACGCTAATCCTAAATTGAAGGGACCAACACCTACTGCTATAAAATCATATACTTTATTTTGCATAATTTCTTAATTTTTAATTGAATATTGAGAGCCGTGATGAATAATTAACTCTATTACTTCATCAATGTCCTTTGTTGTGGTTAGAGGATTGAGTAGTGTGAATTTTAAATACACTTCTTGATTTACTTTTGTACTGGTAATAATGGCTTTACCTTCATTAAAAATGGCTTTTCTGATATACGAGTTGAGGTTACAGTAAGACGTACCATTATTTTCATATGGAGTGTATCTAAAAACAACGGCACTTATTTCAGGTTGATGGATGATTTCAAAGTCATTCCTGCTGTTAAATATGCTGCTGGTGTAGTTTGCATTATCAATTGCTGTTTCAAGATAGGTACTCAATCCTTTTATTCCTATACAACGGAGTGTGAACCATAATTTTAACGCATCAAAACGTCTAGTGGTTTGAATTGATTTTTTTACCATATTAGGAATTCCTTCCTCTTCTTGTTCTTTAGAATTCAAATAATCAGCGTGGTATTTAATATATTCTATATGTGATTTATCACGCATAAAGAAACCACTGGAGCTTACAGGTTGATAAAATGTTTTGTGATAATCTATGGTAACAGAATCTGAAAGTTCAATACCTTTTAATTTGTGTTTGTGAGCTTGACTAATGAGCAAGCCGCCACCATATGCAGCATCTACGTGTAACCAAAGATTATGTTCTTTTGCCACAGCAGCTATCTCATCTATAGGGTCGATAGAGCCAAAATCGGTTGTTCCAGCTGTAGCAACAATTGCAATAGGAATGTCCCCTTGAGCCTTCAATTGTTCAATTTGTTTTTTGAGTTCATTGGTGCTCATTTTAAAATTTTCATCAACAGGAACTTGAACTACTGCATTTTGTCCAAGTCCTAATAAACTCAAATTCTTTTTTAAGCTAAAATGACTAATTTCAGAACAAAGGATTTTAAATTTTCTTGCCTCAGCAGGTAACCCTTCCATTACAGCGTTTATATTGTATCGTGTTTTTATGTAATGGTCTCTTGCAATAAGTAATCCCATTAAATTCGATTGAGTTCCACCACTTGTAAAAATACCATCTCCATTTTGTGGATATTTAAGCAAGTCAAGTGTCCAATCAATTAGTTTTAATTCAATGAAAGTGGCTCCAGTACTTTGATCCCAAGTATCCATCGAAGAGTTTAAAGCCGAAATAAAAGCTTCTGCAACGAGAGTTGGTGTAAGTATAGGGCAATTTAAATGCGCAACATACTTAGGATGATGAAATAAAATACAGTCGTCTAAATAGATTTTTTGAATTTCTTCTAGGACAGTTTCTAGATTTTGTCCATTTTCATTTTCATACAAATCGATTTCTGCAATGACATTTTTAAGATAGGTGATACTTTGACCAGTAAAAGGAGTATCTCTATTTTCATTATTCTTAATGATTTGTTTGATAGCCTTTTTCATACTCTTTTTATACAAGAGCAAGCTTTCTTTTGTGTCTGCAAATATGTGTTGGGTTGGTTTGCTATACTTCTTTTTTTTAAACGTAGAAGATACATTTGAAATTAATTCACTCATACTTTATTTAGATTAAATAAAAATTACTTTGCAAAGAAACTTCAACGATTTTCATTTAACAATACCTTCTTTATAGGGTATTTTGTACTCCTTTTTTTTATTGATATACCTTAAATAGGGTAGTATTATTACACTTTATTTTTGATGATTTATTTATAAAAAAAAGCCTCCAAGAAATTTTCTTGGAGGCTTGTCGAATTAATTATTTATTTATTCAAATGATTTGATTATTTAAAGTGTAAATAACCAAGTCAGTCGTAGTATGAACGCCTAATTTCTTCATTACATTTTTCCGATGGGTTCTAAATGTATGAATACTAATACATAGTGTATCAGCTATAGTTTCATTACTATTACCTTTCATTAGCATTTTTAAAATTTTTTGTTCTTGAGTTGTTAAATTGTGTTTGTTTTCTACTTTGGTATTTTTTTTTATTGGAAAAAATTTTTCTTCTTTGTCGAGGCAATAAAATAGTTCCGAAACTTGCGATTCAGAACAATCTTTGGTTAAAAAACCATCTATATTTTTGTAATAGTCTTGAAGTAAAGTATGCTGTAGCGATAATATTATAATTTTCTTAATACGGTATTCATCTTTATACTGTATAATTTTCTCGAAAATAGCTTCATTAAAATTTATTGGATCAAAAAACAAGTAATCTATAGTAGATTTTTCCAATATGTTTTCTAATTGATAAACACTATCTAGTTCGTGATTTTTAGATTTAATTAAAAGTTTGTTTATATAGGAGCTAAATGCTTTTCTAAATAATGTTGGAGCATCTAAAATGGCTGTTGTTTTCAAGCATTAAATAAATTATAGATTTATTAAATAAATTTTCAATTCCAGTTAATAGATAAAATTTGATTTTCTAATAATTTAAAAATTTCGTTTTTATCTGATTTAGTTAAAACTTGGAGTTCAAATAATTCAACCCTATTTATCATAATAATAAAATTTTCTTGAAGTGTTGGAATTGGAATTTTCTTTTCATAGACCGAGTTTTCATATTCCATTTCCCAATAGGTTGGATTAACTCTTCTAATATATCTGTAAAAAGCATCTAACTCTTCCTTAGATAGACTAAAGTTTAAATTGTTAAAAGTTAGTTGGTATTTTTGGCATCCTCTCAAATAAATAAGCATACCGTTTTTAGTTTGATTAATGATTGAAAAATTGCAACACATAGTTATTTGTTTTTGCGTCCCCACCAGATCAAGAATCCTGTGACAGGAAGAGATGCGATGATTAGACTGATTAAAAAAGCAAATGTTTTACCAGCAAGACCTGCAATTGCTCCTGTATGAATGTCATAATTCATACGTAAAAGTTTATCTGAATTATCTGCTGTAGTAAATCGTCCCCAAATATTATCTACTTGTTTTTCTTCTAAATTATATTGGTCAAAATAGCGATAATCAGTTTTCCAAAACGTTTCTTTCTCAGAATTGGCATTGCAAGCAATGGAAGTACTGTCTGTTTCTGGTGGATGTATTTCTATAGACATTGCTGTAGGATTTTGGGATTTCATAATATAGTATGCTTTATCAATAGAAGGAGAATCTTGATTTTTAGATAATACTTTTGTTTTTATAGAAATAGGATCTTGATAGATAACAGATTTATCACCCCCAATTGTCTTATAGTATAAATATCCAAACCAAGGAAATCCCCAAACTAACCCTGTAATTATGAATACTAATGCTACTATAGAAACATAAAAACCTAGAATACTATGTAAATCAAAATTTTTTCTTTTCCATTTGCTAGTCTCTTTCCATTGAAAGCATATTTTTTTTCGTATCTCCTTCTTTTTTTTAGGAAACCAAAGAATTATGCCAGAAATGATTAAAAATAAAAAGAGTAATGTTCCAGAAGCAACTATTGTTTGTCCAATTACTGGTGGTAGCCATAAATACATATGACCTTGATAGATGAAATGGAAAAAGCCTTGGTTTTCATCTTTTATTTCTAAGATTTTTCCATTGTAAGGATTTAAAGAAACTGTATAATGATAACTAGGATCAGCATTATAAAAAATGACTGTTGAAGGTTTATTGACTTCGTGATATTGAATAGCGTGTACTTTTTTTTTGGGTAATTTGTTTTCAGCTAATTCTTTTAGTTTACTAGGCGGAAGCTTTTTTTTACCTTCAGTAGAGATAACATATTTTTCTTCTAAAGCCGATTCAATTTCGACTTTAAAGGCATATAGAGCACCAGTTAGTGCAACAATAAACACTATGATGCCAGAACCAAGTCCGAGCCAAAGATGAAATTTTCGAATTTTATTTTTCAGATTACCTTTTTTCATAATTATATAAAGAAGAGTTGTGAAATGTTAAAACTCATTTCACAACTCTATTTTTTTAAAATTTATAACTTAAAGTTGCTCTCCAGTTTCTCCCAGGTTCACTTTGCCAATACGCTATAGCGCCAGCACCATAATCAGGAAGTGCACCCCCAGAGAATAAGTATTTGTCGAGTAAATTGTTTCCATTTAAAGCAATATTTAAACCTTTGTACCTCCAATTAATACCACCGTCTAGTCTGAAGTAGTCAGGTAAAATACTTTGATTATCAGTTCCCCAATTTGAAGTAGAACGATCTACTAAATATTGATAGCCAATTCTAACTCCAAACCCCTTAAAGATAGATTGATGATTAAAATTGTAGTTCAACCAACCATTTGTAGTGTGTTTAGAAAAACCTTCAACCTTTCTACCTATATTCATAGGATTAGTGTCGTCTGTCGTTTTAGCTTCTGTAAGAGCATAATTTAAAATGATATTCAATTCGGGAGAAAGTTGGCCTTGCATATCAAATTCAATACCTTCAGATTGTATTTCTCCAACTTGAATTTTGAAGTTTATATCCTGAGGGTCTGTTACTAATACATTTCTCTTTTGAATTTTGTAGGCAGAAAGAGTTGTTTTTAATTTATCATTAAAGAAAGATTTTTTAAGTCCAGCTTCTAAATTTTTAGAAATTTCTGGGTCAAACAAATTCCCATTTTTACTCAATCCATAATTAGGTGAAATTGAATTATCATATAAGCCATATATTGTAAAATTAGGAACTATGGTATAGTTTAGACCCAATCGAGGTGTTATTTTTTTGATAAGACTTTCGTTTTTATAATCATCATTTACTTTTCCATTAAAATAACGTCCTGCAATTGTAATTCGTAGTTTGTCCTTTAGCATCCAAATTTCGTCTTGTGTATAAATAGAAACGTATTCAGTTCCACTTCCAGTATTTTTAACTCCCATACTTCTATCTAAAACTGGATATACAGCATTTCCGTAGATAGGGTTGAAAACATTAAAAGGGATTTGGTCATAAGGTAAAGCATTTGACCAATCGTATTTACTTGTTAGTTTTTTATAGTCTATTCCACTGATAAATTTGTGAGTCATTCCTAAAAAGGTGGTTTCTCCGTTTATGTATAATTGAGTGATTTCATTAGTTGCTTTAGTGTCAAAATTATGAAGATATCTTTGTGTAAAGCCTTGAGGATTTATTCCATATATCCAAGTTGTATAACCCAATTGTTTATATTGCATTATCATATATTGAGCACTCAATGACCATTTTGAATTAAAGTTGTGATTAAAATCAGCAAAAAGATTTACTTCTTCAATATCTGAAGAGGGGTAATCCTTATCGATATGAGAAATGTCACGTGGTAAACTTCCAAGGCCGTTTTCCAATGGTGCAAACACATACGGAGCACTTAGCATTTGTTTCGCTTTTTGGTATGTAAATTCAGTTGTAAATGAGGTCTTGTCAGAAAACTCATATTTGAAAGAAGGAACAAAACTATAACGAGAATTTTTTTCAAATTCACGATTGGTTTCAGAAGTTTGATACATAGCATTCACGCGATATTGAAATTTGCCATCATCTGTTAGCGCTCCACCTGAATCCAAAGTCCCTCTATAAAAATCAAAACTCCCAGCAGTAAAAGCTACTTCTGAACTATTCTTTTTTGTAGGTTTCTTGGTTACTACATTATAAATTCCGCTTGGAGCGCCTGCTGCTGTCATAAATCCAGCAGGGCCCTTTACAAATTCTATGGATTCTACCATAGATAAATCTGTTGCTAATGGACCATAGCCTATATCAATGTTCATACCGTTTCTAAATGCAGGTAATTTGAAACCTCTCATGTAAATGTTAGCATAATTACCAAAATGCTCATTCATCTGTGCACCACTAATATTACGTGTCACATTATCCATCATATTAGTTATATTTTGGCTTTTTAAGAGTTCATTAGTGACTATTTGTATGTTTTGAGGAAGTTTAGCTATTTCGGTTTTCAAGCGTAAACTAGTAGAAACTTTTGTAGAAGCAAATTTATTTGGTGTACCATAAACAGAAACTTCATTTAGAGACTTTATAGAGTCTGTTGATTTTTTAGGTCTATTTTGAGCACTAGACCAAAAACAAGTTAAAAGTAATAAGTAAATTAGATAATTTCTTTTCATTTTTATTTAGATTAATTAAAAATAACATCAAACAAAAATACAATCGTCTTTTGGAAAAACAAATTTATTTAGAATAAATAAAAATAATTAACATATTTAAAAGTCTAATGAAAAATGCTTTATTTTGCTAAATATTTATAAGCCATTAGATTATGTATATGCCAATTAATCAGTGGGCGGAAGATGACCGTCCACGCGAAAAATTTCTTCTAAAAGGCAAAATAGCCTTGTCAGATTCTGAACTCCTTGCCATTCTTATAGGTTCAGGTTCTCGTAATGAAAGTGCCGTACAACTTTGCCAACGTATTTTAGCTTCCACAGATAATAATTTAAACCAATTAGGAAAACTTTCTATAAATCAGCTTATTCAGTTTAAAGGAATTGGAGAGGCAAAAGCTTTAAGTATTGCAGCAGCACTTGAATTAGGAAGACGTCGCAAAAATGAAGAAGTCTTTGAACCAGAAAAAATAGATTCTAGCAAAGCTGTTTTTCATATTATGCAGCCATTAATAGGGGAGTTGCCTTATGAAGAATTTTGGGTTTTATGTCTTAATAATTCGAACAAAGTGATATGTAAAGGTCAAATTAGCAAAGGTGGTATAACGGGAACTGTAGCAGACACCCGACTAATATTTAAAATGGCTCTAGAAAACTTTGCCACAGCATTAATCTTAGTGCATAATCATCCTTCAGGTAAATTGCAACCTAGTGAGGCAGATAAAAGAATTACTCAAAATTTTATTAAAGCTGGCGAAATTTTAGAAATCAATATCCTTGATCACGTAATCATTACAGAAAGTAATTATTTTAGCTTCGCTGATGAAAGTTTGTTGTAAATTAAGTTTCAGTTAAAGACAAAAGTCTTATATTTGTTAGACAAATGTCTGTGATATGGAAGCGATTAAAATTAACGATAAAGAACAGTTGGATAAAGCAGTTCGTGTATATGCTTTAAAAGTAGAAAAAGAACGAGGATATAAGCTGATTAATAAAAATATCAAGTATAGTGATTTTTTAAAAAATAAGATGTTGCTCGTATATGCAATTCGTGAAGGTGTTTCATTTGAATTGTTTTCGTTAATTAAGGAGGTTAGCCCTTTCAATGATGAAGATTGGGCCTCTTTTTTAGGCATATCAACAAAGTCATTGCAAAGAAGTAAAACAAAAGATGATTTTGTTTTCAAACCTATTCAATCTGAAAAAATTTTCGAACTGGCTGAAGTGACTAATCTTGGAGAAGAAGTTTTTGATAGTCAATCAGCATTTTATGCTTGGTTAAATAGCCCGTCTTTTGCCTTAGGTAATTTAAAGCCTATTGAGTTACTTAAAGATTCATATGGTAAAGAAATGGTAGTAAATGAACTTCATAAAATAGATTTCGGAATTTTTGCTTAATGGAAGTTTTTAGGTTAGGTAGAAAGAAATATCCCATTGCGCTTTCTGGTAAAGGTGCTGCTATTTGTGGCGGTCGGTGGAATTCTAAAGGATATGAAGTTATTTATGCAGCAAATAGCCGTGCTTTAGCAATGGCAGAAGTCGCTGTTCATTTGTCATTAGCTGCATTGCCTAACGATTATGTTATGATGACGGTTTTTATACCCGAAGATGTATCTATGCAAATACTTGATATAAAAAAACTCCAAATAGATTGGAATGTTTTTCCTCATAGTTTTTCAACACAAGTTTTGGGAGATGATTTTTTGCGTAATAATGAATTTTGTGTCCTCAAAGTACCTTCTGCAGTTGTAAAAGGAGATTTTAATTTTCTAATAAACCCTTATCATTCTGATTTTGATAAAATAAAAATAATAGCACAAGAAGATTTTCCTTTTGATAAACGAATTTTTAAATGAAAACTACTTTGAATTTTCTTAAATTCAAAACATTTTAAAAATTCCATTTATTTTTTTATAGGTTTATAGTTAGAATTTAATGCTTAAATTGCTTTATTGTTTATAATTGAGTTTATTTAGACTATGATAGAAACAAATAATTTGAAGTTTACATACGATCATTCAAATCATTTTAGTTTTCCTGATGTAATGTGTAAAAAATCAGAAGTACTTCTTATAAGTGGTAAGTCTGGGGTTGGTAAAACGACTTTTTTACATTTATTAGGAGGTTTACTTGAGGTTGAAAAGGGGAGTGTTGTTATAGACAATCAATTCATTAGTTTGATGACTCAAAAGGAAATAGATCGATTTCGCCGACAAAATATTGGCGTAATTCTTCAGCAAAATCACTTTGTAGAATCACTTTCTGTTTTAGAGAATGTAGTTTTGTCAATATGGCTTTCTTCTGGTCAAAACAAAGTGAATGATGCCAAAAAAATTTTAACCCATTTAGGTTTGGAAAATCAAATGCGAAAATTGCCTTCACAATTGAGTATTGGTCAACAACAACGTGTTTCAATTGCACGAGCTATTGTTAATAATCCGAAAGTAATTCTAGCCGATGAGCCCACCTCGAGTCTAGATGATGAAAATGCAATGATAGTTGCTGATTTGCTTGAAAATCTTGCAAAAGAATACAATTCAGCGCTGATTATTGTAACCCATGATACACGACTAAAAGACAGATTCTCTAATCAAGTTACTTTATTATGATTGTAAAAATAGCTTGGAAAAATATTTGGTTTAAGCCACTTAATACCATTTTAAGTATTATACTACTAGCTTCGAGTGTTGCTATAATAACATTGTTAATTCTTTTGCAACAACAATTTGAAGAACAATTTTCGGATAATGCTAATGATATAGACTTGGTCTTGGGAGCACAGGGAAGTCCGTTGCAGTTAGTTTTGTCTTCTGTTTATCAGGTAGATACGCCTACGGGTAATATTAATTACGATTCGGCTAAAGTTTGGATGAAGCATCCTTTTATAGAAAAAGCAATTCCTTTAGCATTTGGTGATAATTATTTGGGGTATAAAATTGTTGGCACAACACCAGATTACTTAATTAAATTTGGTGCTAAAGTAGCAAAAGGAAGAGTTTTTCAAAAAACAATGGAAGTAGTAATCGGTTCTACAATAGCTGAAAAATTAAATTTGAGGTTAGGAGATCATTTTCAAGGTACACATGGTGATGCAAAAGAAGGTGAAGTACATGAGGAGTTTGAATATAAAGTAGTAGGAATTGCATCGCCAACAGGTAAAGTAATTGATAATTTAATTTTGTCAAATATTGAAAGTGTTTGGGCTATCCATGATGAACATACGCACGAAGAAGAGAATAGTTCTGAGGAGGGGCATCACGAAGAAGAAATTCATACTAACGATGAAGCACATATTCATAGCGATGAATGTAATCACAATCATTCCGGTCAATCAAATAAAGAAATAACTTCGGTACTGCTTAAATTTAGAAATAAAATGGCAATAATGACTTGGCCAAGAATGATAGGTCAGAATACTAAGATGCAGGTTGTTTCTCCTGCAATTGAGATTAATAGGTTGTTTACAATGTTTGGAATTGGTCTTTCAACATTAGTATATTTAGCCTATGGGATTATGTTAATATCAGGAATAAGTATTTTTATAGCACTATATAATAGGTTAAAAGAAAGAAAGTATGAGTTTGCTCTTTTGCGATTACAAGGTGCAACAAGATTTCAAATGTTTAGCTTAGTGCTTTTAGAAAGTATGTTTTTATGTATTGTTGGTTATTTTTTAGGTACAATAATAGGTAGATTTGCATTGAAAGTACTTTCAGGTGCTTCAGAAGAAGAATTTAAAATTAGATTTAATTCTTTAGATGTTATTTTGGAAAAAGAATTATTGTTGTTTCTTATGGTACTTCTATTAGGAATAGTATCTGCAATACTACCTGCAATAAAAGCTTTTAGAATAAATATTTCAAAAACATTAGCAAATGGGTAAGAGATTGATTTTTATGATTTTGATTAGTTTTTCATTGGTGAGTTTTAATAGTAAAGATTTGTTTCTAAAAAAAATAGGTCATAATGAAAAAACTATCCTGAATGATACAATAACTTGGAAAAAACTTGGACTAGTAAAGTTTGTGAAAATGAAGCATAAGGATTATGGAACGGCAAACTACCCAGTCGCTAGCCCCGAAGTAAAATTGCTGCATAATAAAAAAGTTGTTATTTCTGGATTTCTTATACCTATTAATAATGAAGATTTTGCACTTAGTAAAACTGTGTTCTCCTCTTGTTTTTTTTGTGGTAAAGAAGGTCCAGAAACAGTGGTAGGTTTGAAATTTAAAGATAAAAAATTAAAACTTCGTGTAGATCAATATGTTACTATTACAGGTGTTTTTAAAATAAATGAAAAAGATCCTGATGATTGGATGTATCAAATGGAGAAAGTAGTTATTTTGAAAACGAATTAGATGATTTTGAATTATTTAGCTATTTACAACATTTTTTAGTGAATATCAAATTATGAAATCGCTATAAACTAGTAGTTTGCGTATGCAAATATATTCACTGAACACCAATGAAAATAAATGCTTAGTGAAGTAAACACTGATGAATAAAAGCGATACTCCCGAAGCTTCGGGATGACCTATGACAAATAAAATTTTACACATATGAAATCGCCACTAACAACAGGTTTGTTGCAAACAAACACCAATGAAGATAAGGCGTACCATATGACAAATAAAAAACATATAATTATCTACAAATGAAATTAATAGATAAATAGTAATGAAAAATTTAATATGGAATACATAAATAAAAAACACATTTTTTTTGATTTAGATCATACACTTTGGGATTTTGATAGAAATTCAGAAAAGACTTTTGAACAAATTTTTCCAAACCATTTTGTTGACTTTGATGTGAAAAAGTTTATGGATATTTATGTGCCACTAAATCAGATCTATTGGTCATTATATCAAAAAGATTTGATTGGTTATGTAGAATTAAGGTACAGACGATTAAAAGATACTTTTGAGAAGTTAGGAATGTTTGTTGAAGACTATGAAATTGATAGAATATCTGAAGCTTATATAGAGCATTTACCCAATAGTAATTATTTATTTGAAGGTTGTGTTGAAACGTTACAATATCTCCATCAAAAATACAAGTTGCATATTATAACAAATGGTTTTGCGCAAGTTCAGTTTAAAAAACTATCAAATTCTGGTATAAATCATTTTTTTGATTCTATTACAAATTCTGAAATGGCAGGAGCAAAGAAACCAAACCCAATTATTTTTGAGCACGCACTTAAAGTTGCTAAAGCAGATAAATTTGAAAGTATAATGATAGGTGATGATTTAGAGGCGGATGTAAAAGGAGCTTATGATTTTGGAATTGACGCGATATTTTTTAATGCTAACGAAAAAAAAATGGGGGAAGGTATTAAACAAATTAGTAATTTAGTAGAACTAAAAAAAATATTTTGAAATGAAAAGAGTACTTATATTATCATTTTTCTTTCTTTCTTTTATAGGACTTTCTCAAACTATAAATGACTATAATAAAGCAATTGTACCAGCAAAATTTGCATTTCAGAAAGAACCAAATCAATATCGTGTGAATTTGATGGTGAAAACTTTTTTAAAACAAAAAGGGTTCGAAGTGTATCTTGATAATGAAGCTCCAGAGGGTTTTAATGATTATAATTGTAATAAGATTTTTGTAAACGCAGTTACTGATAATACTGTTTTTTCTACTAGAATCAAATTTGAATTTAAAGATTGTAAAAATAATGTGTTATTTGTAACAGATTTTGGAGAAAGTCGTGAGAAAGATTTGCCAACTGCTTATAATGCCGCTACTTTATATGCTTTAAAGAGTTTTGATGCAAAAGCATTTTATAAGTTTTCAGGTAAAGATTATGATGATGAAGAGGTGGAAGCCAGATTAAATGCTAATGATAAAGTAGATGTAGCGGTTAAACCCACAACTGTTGTTAAAAATGAGTCTTTTATAAAGGTAATAGATAAAGTTTCAGGTACTGAATTGATGCTCTTTAAAACTTCAAAATCCGATTTGTTTCTTGCAAATTATAAAGGAGCTAATGGTGTAGTGCTTTCTAAAAACGGAGTTTGGTTTTTTGAATATGTACAAGGAGGAAAAGTGGAATCTAAAAAATTAGATATAAAACTCTAGTATGACGCAATATTAAAGATTAGAGAATTTTTTTACATTTTCTATGAAATTATTACTGTTGGAATTGAAATTGTCCCAAATTTTCCAATTTG
>JASGCW010000041.1:25080-32464 GCA_030053945.1 Limnohabitans sp. | reverse complement strand
TTCGCCTCGAGTGTACTTTGTTATTTGTATTTTGTCATTTATATAACTTGCTCTGCATAGTTAAAACTATTTTTCTTGTATAAATAACAATTTATCACTAATTCACATAAAATATTTATAAAAATATTTTTTTGAGAATTATTTGCAATTACCTGCTATATTTGTAGTTACACTAACAAAAACCGCTAAAAATGAAGAAAATTTTATTAATCACAGTTTTATGTTTTATACAGGGATACTCCCAGTTTAATCCATCAGCTCCTTGGATGAAAGGAATTGACTCACAAAAAAAAGAAAACATCACTTTCTATGATCAAGTAAATCTATTTCAAAACTATTGGAAAGATAAAGATCATAATATAAAAGGTTGTGGACATAAACCTTTTAAAAGATGGGAAAATTACTGGCAAAATCTTGTAAAAGAAGATGGGAAATTAATCTCTGCCGAAGAATTTTGGAATGCTTGGCTACAAAAAAAGAATTCAACAAATAATTCTAGAAGAGCTTTACCTCCAAGTAACTGGACGGCAATAGGTCCATTTACGCATACAAATACAGGTTCTTGGTCCTCTGGTCAAGGACGAGTAGGTATCGTATGTGTTGATCCTTCAAATGCAAATAACATTTATATAGGTTCTCCTGCTGGTGGCATTTGGAAATCTACTAATACTGGCTCTACCTGGATGCCATTAGCAGATAATTTACCACAAATAGGTGTATCTGGAATAGCTATAGACTACTCTAATTCCAATACCATTTATATAGCAACTGGGGATAAAGATGCAGGAGATTCCAGTTTCTCAGGTGTTTTCAAATCTACTGATGGTGGTGTAAATTGGGTGGCAACTGGAACTTTATCAGGTGCATCAAAAGCTGGTGATTTAGTCATTCATCCTACGAACAACCAAATTTTATGGTGTAATACAAATGCAGGTATTTTTAAAACTACAAACGGAGGTACCTCTTGGACAAATGTTCAAGCTGGTGATTTTGCACAAGGTTCTTTGCGTTTAAAACCAACTGACCCCACAACCGTATATGCAGTAAATTATAATCGCTTTTATAAATCTACTAATACTGGAACTTCTTTTACAAATATCACAACAGGATTACCTACCAGCTCAGGAAGATTAGTGATGGATGTTACTCCAGCAAACTCAAGCTATGTTTATATTTTAAGCGCAACTACTGGAAATGGTTTTCAGGGTATTTATAGATCTACAGATAGTGGGGCTACTTGGGCCAAAACAGCAACTACAACAGATGTATTTGAATCTACACAATCTTGGTATGATCTTGCATTTGCAGTTTCTTCAGCGAATGCAAACGAAATCTACACAGGGTGTTTAAATGTATGGAAATCTACAGATGGAGGAACAACAATGACAAAAGTAAATAATTGGAATGCTCCAACTAGCGCTACCTATACACATGCAGATATTCATTTCTTAGGCTTTTTTGGCACTAAATTATTTGTAGGTTCAGATGGTGGTATTTATGTGTCTTCAAATAATGCAACAAGTTTTTCGAGCTTAACTAACGGACTTCAAATTAGTCAGTTTTATAAACTATCCGTTTCTAAACAATCTGCAAGTAAAATGGTAGGCGGTCTTCAAGACAATGGAGGACATGCATTTAGCAATAATATTTGGAAAAATTATTATGGTGCAGATGGAATGGATGCTGGAGTTGACCCTAACAACAGTAACAAATACTATGGTTTTATACAATATGGGGGTAGTATGTATATTAGTGCTAATGGGGGTGATTCTAATGCAGGAGGTGTAGGAGCTCCTTCAGCTGAGACTGGAACTGGTGACGACGGTGGAAACTGGGTAACTCCTATGGCAATAAATGCTGCTGGAGAAGTATTTTCTGGTTATAGTCGTTTGTATAAACTATCCGGAAACAGTTGGGCTCAACAATCAACAGGGACCGTTGGATCTGGAGATATTGAGCTAATTGCTATTGCACCAAGTGACGATAATATTATGTTTGTTTCTAATGGTAGTACTTTATATAAGAGTACAAACAAAGGAATAAATTTCACAAGTGTTTACACTGCAACTTCAACTATTACGTCAATATGTGTTCATTATTCAAACACAAACATTATTTACCTAACTACTTCTGGGACTGGAGGTCAGGCATTAAAATCAACAAATGGAGGAACTACATTTACCTCTTTCTCTACAAATTTACCAGCTATTGGCAAAAATGTTATTAGACATCAAGGCAGACATTCGCTTAACCCTTTATATTTAGGTACTAGTTTAGGCGTTTATTACAGAGATGATTCTATGACGCAATGGGAACCTTTTGAAACTAATTTACCTAATGTATCTGTAACTGATTTAGAAATCAATTTAGAAGACGGTATTATTTCAGCTGCTACTTATGGTAGAGGAATTTGGCAATCCCCTATACCAATTGAAACTCCTGCTAGTGATATTAAGTTAGTAGCGGTTACTGCTCCAACATTAAATATCAATTGTGGATATACGGTTACACCTCAAATTACAGTAAAAAATAGTGGCTCAAATCCAATCTCTTCAGTAGCGATAACTTACAATTATGGCACTGGAAATCAAAATTATAATTGGACTGGAACCATCGCAGCAGGAAACCAACAAAATATAACCCTACCTAATATTACGGTTAGTTCAAGAGGTGTTTATAGATTAAATGTAACTTCAACAATCACCAGTGATGCTTATGCAGACAACAATGCTGGTGTTACAGATTTTTATATTAATGATGCTGGCACTATAGGAGTTGTTAACACTTTCGAGACAGCTGCTAATAGTCTATTAACGTTCAATGAAGGTTCTATAACAAGTCAATGGCAAAGAGGTATAAACACAAATGGTGCTTTAGCTACACCTGGCAATAATGTATATACCACTAATTTTACTGGAAATTATCCAGATGTTACAAAATCGTATTTATATTCTCAATGTTATAATTTAACAGGTGTCACAAATCCATTTATAAAATTCAAAATGGCATTTGATCTAGAACAAAATTGGGATATCGTTTATGTACAATATTCAACCGATTTAGGACAAACTTGGAACTTGCTCGGTACTCAAGGAACTAATTGGTATAATAGCAACCGTACACCAGCAACTACAGGAAATGATTGTAATAATTGCCCTGGAGGTCAATGGACAGGCACAGACACTACACTTAAACAATACTCTTATTCTTTGAATAGTCTAATTGGTCAATCGAATGTAATTTTTAGAATTGTTTTCCATTCTGATGATGCAACAAATCAATTAGGAGTTGTAGTAGATGATTTTGTAATTGAAGGCTTGCTTTCTTCACAAAATTTTGAATTAAAAGATGTTAATATTTATCCAAATCCATCTAGTAATATATTCAAACTTTATTATGGAGATAATTTAGTTAATTTGATTGAAGTATATGATGTAACTGGAAAAACAATTTTAACTAAAAATATTTCGGCTACTTCAAATTCTGAAATTGATTTAGATTTAACAAATGTGTCAAAAGGTATTTATTTTGTAAAAATATATGCCGATAAAGAAAAAACAGTCAAACGAATTATCAAAAATTAAATACAAACTTTTAAACGGTTGCTAATTAGCAACCGTTTTTAATTATAAAAAACTTAAAAGAATGTTAATTTAATTCTTAAGAAAACGCTATTCTCTAAATTTGGCGCAGTTTACAATCTTTTTTGTAACAAATTTTTACCAAAAAATACTAATGTTGAAAACTAAAAGTTATGAATAATAAAAAAATGAAACTTAATGCAACTACACTACTTTTTTTATCAAGTGTTTTAGCAGGAGGTACAGCATTAGCTCAAACAGCTAAAAAAGCACCCCAAAAAAAACCTGGTATCAATCTAGAGTTTATGGATAAATCTGTAAAACCTGGTGATGATTTCTTCCGTTTTGTAAACGGAAAATGGTTTGATAAAACGGAAATCCCTGCAGATAAAACTCGTTGGGGAAGTTTCGACGAATTGCGCCAAAACACAGATAGAGATGCCTTAGCCATTTTAAAAGAAGCTATTGCTGATAAAAAATTAGATCCAAAGTCAGACCAAGCAAAAGCAGTAAATTTATATGCTACATATATGGATACTATTGCTCGTAATAAAGCAGGAGTGTCTCCTTTGAAACCTTATTTAGATAAAATTGATGCGGTTAAAAACATAGCAGACTTAAATGCATTAATGACTGAATTAGAACCAATAGGAGGAATTGGCATTTATGGAATTGGCATTGGTGCAGATGCTAAAGACAGTAATAAAAATGTAGTTTATTTAGGCACAGAAGGATTAGGTCTTCCAGACAGAGATTACTATCTTTCTGAAGATAAAGACTCTAAAGAGAAAAGAGAAAAATATGTGCTTCACATAACTAAAATGCTTCAATATTTAGGCGAGACACCTGAACAAGCAAGAGTAAATGCAGACAAAATTTTAGCTTTTGAAATTGCTTTAGCAAAACCTCGTTTTGACAGAGTTCAATTGCGAGACGATCGCAACACATACAACCCAATGAGTATTGCTGAATTACAAAAAACAGCTTCTTTTATAAATTGGGACAATTACCTATCGTCTGTTGGAGTAAAAGGAATTCAATCTATCATAGTAGAACAACCTAAATATATGACAGCATTAGATGAAATTTTCAAAAACACCCCTATTGAAGATATCAAAGCAGATTTACGTTGGAATCTACTTAGAAGTAGTGCAGGATTATTATCAACTAGCTTAGAAAAAGCAAATTGGGAATTTTACGGAAAAACACTTGGTGGAGCAAAAAAACAACGTCCTATCGAAGAAAGAGCGTTACAAGTAGTAAATGGAACAATAGGCGAAGCTTTAGGAAAACTATATGTTGCTAAAAAATTCCCAGCTGAAGCTAAAGTAAAAGCTGAAAAAATGATTAAAAATGTAATTCTTGCCTACCAAAACAGAATTACTAACCTTACTTGGATGTCGCCTGAAACAAAAGTAAGCGCCATTAACAAATTAAACAAAATCGCAATCAAAATTGGATATCCTGACAAATGGAGAGATTATTCTAAGCTACAGATAGCCTCTATAGCTGATGGTGGCAGTTATTTTGATAACGCTAAAAAAATTGCGAGATGGCGTTTTGAGGACAATTTGTCTGAATTACAAAAACCAGTAGACAAAACTCGTTGGGGAATGTCACCACAAACAGTAAATGCTTACTACAATCCTTCATACAACGAAATTGTTTTCCCAGCTGCAATATTACAACCTCCTTTTTACGATTATAGAGCAGATGAAGCTGTAAATTATGGTGGAATTGGTGCAGTAATTGGACACGAAATTTCTCACGGATTTGATGATTCTGGTGCTCGTTATAATGCAGAAGGAAACCTTGTAGATTGGTGGACAGAGACCGACTTAAAACAATTTACAGACCTAGGAGGAGCTTTAGCAGATCAATACAGCGCTTTAGAACCACTTCCGGGCACTCACGTGGATGGAAAATTTACTTTGGGTGAAAATATTGGAGATTTAGGAGGAGTAAACGTTGCTTATGATGGACTTCAGTTATTCCTAAAACAAAATAAAAAACAGCCTCTTATAGATGGTTATACTCCAGAACAACGTTTCTTTATTTCTTGGGGAACAATTTGGCGCTCAAAAATGAGAGATGAAGCAATTAAAAATCAAGTAAAAACTGACCCTCACTCACCTGGAATGTTCCGTGCATATGTACCTTTAACTAATGTAGATGCTTTTTACAAAGCTTTTAACATAAAAGAAGGTGACAAATTGTATGTAAAACCAGAAAAAAGAGTTAAAATCTGGTAATACTTTTTTTACAATTTATACTACTTTAAAAAACACTTGCAGAAGCATTTTGCAGGTGTTTTTTTTATAGTAAAATTTCGACATTAAAATTTATTTATCATAGAATTATTATGTTTCACAATTTTTTCATTGCTAGTAAGCAAAACTAAGCATTAATTTTTCATACATAAAATTCAAAAAAACAGCTAATTGTTTAAAAATAAGATGTTAAAAAAGCTTACTCTTTTGTTTTTTGGCACAAATTTTGAATTTTTTTTTATACCTTTACATAGTTATAGAAATCTATGAGAAAAAATTACTTTTATACTATTATATGCTTTTTACTTTTTTCATTGAGCGCTTCTGCTCAAGAGAATAGAGATAATAGTATGGTTTCTAAAACACAAGAACAACCTTCTGATGCTTTAAATATTTATCCTAATCCAGTAACTAGTGATAGGGTTTATATATCATCAAAATCATTGACTCCAAAAGATATAGAAATTTTTGATGTACTAGGAAAAAGAGTATTACAGACAACTATCAATACAAAAGAGTTGAATGTGGCATCTCTAAATCCAGGAGTTTACATTATAAAAATTAAAGATGGTGATATTCGCGTGACTCGCAAACTTATTATCAAATAACTAATATATTCTTTAACAATTTCTTCACTTTATTTTTCTTATTCTAAGGGAATTACTTAGTATATTTGTAGGCTCATTTTTTAAAAACAAAAAACATGAAAAAAATTTACTTATTAGCAGCAGTGTTATTTAGTGCTGTATCTTTTGGACAGGTAGTTATCAGTCAATTTTATGGAGCAGGAGGAAATACTGGTGCAACTTATAACATCGACTATGTTGAGTTATTTAATAAAACTAACGCTCCAATTAGTATTAATGGTTGGTCTATACAATACAATTCTGCTACAGGGACTAGTGCATGGTTACTTAATGCTTTGCCGAACGCAACAATACCAGCATATTCCTATTATTTAGTAACTTTTGGAACTCCCTCTGCGACAAATGGAGTTGCCTTACCTGTAACTGTAGATTTTAACTATACAGGAACTACACCGGCTCCATTAAATTTATCTGGAGCTAATGGTAGATTAGCATTAGTGAGCATAGCAACAGCAAAGCCTGCAGGATGTATAACAACTGATTTAATAGATATGGTTGGTTATGGAACTGGAAATTGTTTCGAAACACAAGCAATGGCTGCATTGACGGCAACAACTGCTGGATTAAGAGCTACTGGAGGTTGTACAGACACAGGCAATAATAGTAATGATTTTACAGCAGTAGCAGCAAATTCAGTTGCAATTCCAAGAAATTCTACAACTGCTATCAACGACTGCACACTTGCTACAAAAGAATTCGGTAACATTTCAGGCTTAAAAGTTTTCCCTGTACCTGCTAATAACATCTTAAATGTAACATCTGATAGTTTTGCAACTAAGAATGTAGAAGTTTACAATATGTTAGGTGCAAAAGTTTTATCTAGCGAGGTAATAAACGGAACAGTAAATATATCTTCACTTACTAGAGGAATTTATGTAATAAAAAT
>JASGCW010000041.1:0-24980 GCA_030053945.1 Limnohabitans sp. | reverse complement strand
TAAACGGAACAGTAAATATATCTTCACTTACTAGAGGAATTTATGTAATAAAAATTACTGAAGAAGGAAAAACTGCTACAAGAGAGCTTGTAGTGGAATAAACTCCTTCATTCTCTAAATGACCCAAATAAGACTTTATTTAAAATAAGGTCTTATTTGGGTTTAAAGAAATACTTATTTACTATATCTAAAAACATGAAAAAAATTTATTCATTCTTATTTTTCCTATGCCATCTTTCTTTTGGTCAAGCAATTATTTATTCTGAAAATTTCGGAAATCCATCAACCTCTCCATCTACAATTTCAGGATATACATTTCAAAATAGTTCACCTATTTCATACTCAGGGAGTGCAGATATAAGAAATAGTACACCCTCAACTGGCTATCCTAATTCATCAGGAAACGGGTGTGTATTTATAGGAGCAACTACAGCAAATCCAGTTAAACAGCTATTAATTTCGGGAATAGACACTCAAAACTATGATGGATTAACACTCTCTTTAGGACACTATAAAGGCACTAATGCAGGTAATAACGAGCTAACAATTGAAGTTGGTGATGGCATTACTTGGTCAACATTAACATACACACGCCCTACAGGGACTGGCACATCTACTTGGCTAAATATTACACCTACAGGAGTTATTCCTTCAATTTCTAATCTAAACATTAGAATAACTAATCCTTTAAATTCAAATGTAGGATTTAGAATAGACGATATTAAATTGACTGGAAATCTGTTGTCTTCAAAAAATTTCGGTAATATTTCAGGCTTAAAAGTTTTCCCTGTACCTGCTAAAAATATTTTAAATGTAACATCTGATAGCTTTGCTACTAAAAATGTTGAAGTTTACAATATGTTAGGTGCAAAAGTTTTAACTGGTGAGGTAGTAAACGGAACAGTAAATATATCTTCACTTACTAGAGGAATTTATGTAATAAAAATTACTGAAGAAGGAAAAACTGCTACAAGAGAGCTAGTGGTGGAGTAATTTTTAAAAATTATATTTCAACTAAAGGGGGTAAAAACCCCCTTTTTTAATGGAAAAAATGAGACGCGAATCACTAAATATAGTTAGACGGCAAATCCCCTTAATTTTCTAATTTGCAACTTCTTAGGTTTTTTGTCGAATTTCTCATTTCGTTATCGAAAAAATTATTTTAAATCAAATTGTCGATATACTTTTGAACTGTAAACAAAAAACAAACAGAATTATGAAAACGATTTTTACAACATTAGTATTATTAGTAAGCTTCTCAGTATATAGCTCAACATTGCCTATAAAAAATACTTTATGCAGCATCTCTAAAACTGATGTTACACCTCAACCAACAGTTAACAAAATCACAGGCTTAAAAATTGTAGATTGCGAATCAAAGAAATTAGGCAAATACATTTTTATAATATCAGAATTATATACTAAAAAGAAAGTTTCTTTTTTCAATAAGAATGGTAAAAAAGTATTGACTACAAAAACTGTTGGGGCTCCTATATATTTATCTAAATTAGAAAAAGGAACTTATTATCTTAAAATTGTAGAAAAAGGAAAAGTAGAATTAACGCAATATATTATTGAATAGTTAAAACAACTTAATTTTTAAAAGGTTAGCCCCCTCTTGCTTTGCAGAGGGGGTTATTTTATGTATTTTTGGAAAATGTTTTCTACATCAGATATATTCGAAATAAGTTCCAAAAAAGAATTCGAAAAGCTAACTCTCAAAGTTTTCCGATTTCAATATGATAACAATTTTGTTTACCAACAATTTTGTAATTATTTAAAAAAAGACAAAACGAACGTAAAATCTATCGAAGATATTCCTTTTTTACCTATTCAGTTTTTTAAATCTCACGAAATCATAAGTACTACTGCTCCTATTAAAACTACTTTCACTAGTAGTGGCACTACAAGTATGAGTACCAGCAGACATCTTGTGACTGATTTATCTTTTTATGAAGAAAGCTATCGCTTAGCCTTTAAACAGTTTTATGGAAATATTGAAGATTATGTTGTGTTAGCATTACTTCCTTCCTATCTAGAAAGAGAAGGCTCGTCATTAATTTATATGGTTGATGATTTAATCCAGCTTTCAAATAATGTCGAAAGTGGGTTTTATTTAAATAATTACGATGAACTTATAGAAAAACTTATTCGACTGGACAATGAAGGACAGAATGTTATTTTGATAGGTGTAACCTATGCTTTATTGGATTTGGTTGAAAAACAAAAAATCAATCTTAAAAACACTATCATTATGGAAACGGGTGGTATGAAAGGCCGTCGGAAAGAAATCATTAGAGAGGAATTACACAAAATCCTTTGTGATGGTTTTAGTGTTCCTGTAATCCATTCTGAATATGGGATGACCGAATTGCTTTCTCAAGCATATTCTTTAGGCAATGGTATTTTTGAATGTCCCACTTGGATGAAAATATTAATTCGTGACCCAGAAGATGCTTTAACCCTACTTCCAGACGGAAAAACAGGTGGTGTAAACGTAATAGATTTGGCAAATATCAATTCGTGTTCGTTTATTGCTACACAGGATCTAGGAAAAATCATAGGCAATAATTCATTTGAAATTTTAGGGCGTTTTGACAACTCGGATATTAGAGGATGTAATTTGATGGTTGTTTAAAATTTTTAAAATTAAGGAGACTACTAAAACTGCAATCTCCTTAAAAATCATTTTACTTTTTAGTAAACAAAAAAGTTCTTCCTCCCATATTGATAGTAAATGCTGTTTTTGTTTCGTTGAACTTTATTTCAATATCTTCAGCTTTAGCAACAAAAGTATCTTTAGTTATCATTTCGAAATTTAGTGATTTTGAAGAATCATCTTTAGGAGTTCCAACCAAGAAACCATCTCCTTCTGTAATTTCTATCTCAACTGGAATATCTTTACTTGAAAATTGCCCCACATAATCTGTAAAAACAGGTACTTTTTCAATTTCTCCTTTTCCGTTTTCCCATATATTGTTTGAAGGATTACAATCTGGAAATACTCTTTCAGGATCTACGGTAATTGTTGCAATCTCCTCATTAGTATCTAATTTCAGATTCCATTCATTATTTCGTTGCCAAACTTCTACAGCAAGTGTTTTTCGAATAACTTTTCCAGAAACTGTCTTTACTTCTAAAACAGTTGGCATAGGCATTTTCTCTAAATTAACAAGATAAACAAACACTCCATTTTTAGGGTCATTTTTAGGGTATTTAATTTTTGTAACACCTTGATCTAACTTCCAGTTATTAATAAACCAAGATCTCCAAAACCAGTTCAAATTTTCACCACTTACATTTTCTATAGTCCTGAAAAAATCATCAGGTGTAGGATGCTTAAACGCCCAACGTTCTATATATACTCGCAAAGCTCTATCAAAACGTTGTACTCCTAAAACTTGCTCTCGCAAAATTTTTAATGCTGCACTAGGCTTTTGATATGCTAATACTCCTAAACTAGCTTCTTTCATACCATCTGGACTTGTCATAACTGGTTCTAATTTTGCTGAAGTAAAAAAATTAGCTGCTTTATGCATATTTCGATTCTTCATTTTAAATTCTCCATTATTAAAATCAGAAGCGCTTAACGAATTAACAAAGGTATTAAGTCCCTCGTCCATCCACGCCCACAGACGTTCATTAGAGCCTACAATCATAGGAAACCAAGTATGTCCAAATTCATGATCTGTAACTTCCCATAACATTTCATCAGCAGCCTTCCAATCGCAAAAAACAATACCTGGATACTCCATTCCATTTTCGTTACCTGCAATATTAATGGCAGTAGGATAAGGGTATTCAAACCATCTTTTAGAGTAATTCTCTATAGAATGTTTGGTAAATTCTGTCGCTCTTCCCCAACTCTTTTCACCACTACTTTCTACGGGATATGCAGAAATTGCCAATGATTTTTTCCCACTAGGCAAATTAATCCTTGCTGCATCTATAAGAAATGCGGGTGAAGATGCCCAAGAAACATCTCTTGAATTTTTAATTTTAAAATGCCATGTAAGTCGTTTTGCATCTAAATTATTTACATTACTTTTTTCTACTTCGGCAACATTACGAATACTTATAGTTTTATCACTCTCTAAAGCAGCTTGCCATCTTTTTTGCTGTTCTAAACTATACACTTCTTTAGTATTAGTTAGCTCCCCCGAACAAAGAACAATATGGTTTGAGGGCGCATTTATACTAACATCAAAATCTCCATATTCTAGATAGAATTCTCCCGAACCTAAATACGGTAAGGTATTCCATCCCCTAACATCATCATACACACACATTCTTGGATACCACTGTGCAATTGTAAATATTTTACCGTTTTTAGTTTCTAGAACACCTGTTCGATCGGCGCCGTATTCTGGTGAAATATAAGCAAATTCGATTTTAATAGTTACCTTACCTCCTTTCGCCTTAATTGATTGAGGCAAAAACACTTGCATCCTAGTATCTGTAACTTCAAATGACACTTCTTTTTCGATTACTTTTCCTCCTTCGTTATGAATGGCTTTGATAGATTTTATGTTATGCCCTCCATTTCGTAATGCTAATTTATCACTAAATCTACCTCCAACACTGGACGTCACAGCACTTCCTCTAGAATCATTTTTGAATAAATTTTGATCAAGATTCATCCATATAAAAGAAAGATTTTGAGGACTATTGTTAGTATAAGTTAAAATTTCTGTACCAGAAATTTCATTTGTTTTATCATTTAAAAAAGCAGTTAATTTATAATCGGCTCTGTTTTGCCAATAGTTAATTGTTGGCTCACCACTTACTGCCCTAGTGGCACTTCCGTTATTTGTATAAAAACTTGGAGAAAATGCCTCATAATAGTTATAATGAGATTCGGTTGGAACAGGAGTATTCTGTCCGCGCATAGTAAACTGCCCTATAGCTAATGCAATTAGGGCAGTCATTGTAATTGTTTGACTTTTCATGATTTGATTGATGATTTGATGATTGCGACATTAACCATATGTCGTTTTATTGCTATTTTTGAACAAAGCAACTATTCTTCTATTTTTTTAGTCATATTAAATCCTATAAACAAAGCTATTCCTGAAGACAAGAAAATCATTGCTGGATATAACGCATCTTGATCAAGTGCAGTATAGGTACTTAAAATTAAAGCTACAAATACTCCAACACCTATTCCCATAGATAATAAAGCTAGGTTTAAAAGGACTAGTTTAAACATTGATGATTTACTTTTATCGCCCATAAAAATACTTGCATCAACTCCTTTTTCAATTAAAGCTAATCGCTCTCTGTTACGGGTTGACAAAAACAAATACACTACACCAAAAATGGCAAGAAAAAAACTAATTGGAATTAAAAAATCTGCATTCATAATACATTGGTTTTAAAAATTAATATTTAATAAAATTCTTCACAAGCTATGACGACAACCTTATCTTTTAGGTTACACATAAAAAGAAAAAATTTTTTTTTACTTAACTTGTAACCTAATTTGACATATTATCGTCATAGTTATATATGACACATATAGAAGACCAACATTATATAAACTTAGTCCTTAAAGGGAACACAAATAGTTTTACTACACTAGTAGATCGCTATAAGGATATGGTATATACACTGGCTTTAAAAATGTTAAACAATAAAGAAGAAGCAGAGGAGATAGCACAAGATACTTTTATTAAAGTATATCACTCATTAAACAAATTTAAAGGAGAATCTAAATTTTCAACATGGATTTATAAAATCACTTATAATACTTGTTTAGATACTATAAAGAAAAATAAGAAAAAACAAGAAGTACACTATATTGAAGATTTTAGTGAGCATCAAACAAAAGCATTAGAATCTATTTTAGATACAATAGATGACAAAGAAAAAAATCAAGCCATACAAGAATGTATAAACCAATTACCTAACGATGAAGCTTTTTTGTTAACTCTTTTTTATTTTGACAGTCAATCTGTAGAAGAAATTTCAAAAATAATGGATATTAATGTTTCTAATATCAAGGTAAAACTTTTTAGAACACGAAAAAAATTAGCTTCAATTTTACAACAAAGGTTAGCTCCTGAAATACTGAATTATTATGAAAACAAATGAAGATAAAAATTTAGAGAAATTAATCGATAAAATGTTGGAAAATCAAAAGTTGGAAAAACCTTCACTTGATTTTACTTCAAAGATAATGCAGCAAATAGAACTGTCCGAAAAGAGTCAACCTATGGTTTACAAACCACTGCTTAGTAAGAATACAATGGTTCTGGTTTGTATTCTAATTGCTTCAATATTCGTTATATCAACTCTTTCACCAGATAGCACTTCTACCAGTAAATGGATGATTGACATAGATTATAGTTCAATCTTTAGAATCAGTACCTCTTTCTCTAAAACAGCTACATATTGTATTTCTATAGGAACTTTAATGCTGTTGACACAAATTATATATTTGAAAAATTATTTTAATAATAAAACCTAACTAACTAAAATTGGTTAGGTTTTATTACTTTTATTATTAATCCCAGACAATAGAAAAAGTATCACTCTCTAAAGTACCATTCTTTATTATCTCTTCAATCACATTTTCTCTAAACAATTTTTCGTAATCTTTCGAGCGCAATCCTTTACATATACTCATATTAGTATTGTAGTCTACAGTATCTGTAATTTGAATAGATTCTATATTTTTCAATATTATATTCATATACCCATTAGTTTTTTTTTCAAAAACTGCATTAGCTTGTATAGTTGCATTATATTTAGGTATTTCAAAACTTATGCTTGCTTCACTTTCTGTATTGAGTCCTTTTTCATCAAAAAAAGCATCGGTATTATTTAATTTTACAACATATTTCTTATTAATATCTACTTTATAATCTTCAGATTTTGTTTCAATCTGAGTGATTAATTCATCTTCATATCTTTCTCTAGGTTGTTTATCTGCCATCATTGCAAAACAAAACACAACACCTAAAATTGAATTGATAACAAAATTGGATTGCATTCTCTCATTTACTTTTTTAGCAAAATAATTATATGAAAATGGCAAAATGATCAATGCAACTAAATCTGTCGCATCTACTGTTCTATAAAACCCTGTATGTGTTAACTTTGATATAAACTGAATAAAACTTTCTGAAATTTCAAGTTTCCAAAAGATGAAAAACAACCCTGAAAATAAATATATCTCTTTTGCAAATCGTGGCGAAAATGTAGATAAGAAAAAAGGGACTACAAAAAGCCAAGCAAAATCACTTAGTTTTCCTGTAAGCATATTTGAAAAGGCACTTTTTAGATACAAATCGTTTACTAGCATAACGATTAATGCTACAATAAAATACTTAGCTGTAAGGGTGTTGAAGTTAACTTTTGGATTCATTTTTTTGTGAGTTTACGGTGATATAAGTTGCGTTAAAACCCTCAAAAATCTTGCCGATAAATAAAAAACCTTTCAGAAAAATCTGAAAGGTTTCTATTTAGTTATTAGTGGTGACTAATTACTAATCACTTTTCACTAATTATTAGTATCTATAATACTCAGGTTTAAAAGGCCCTTTAACCTCAACACCAATATAAGATGCTTGATCATCAGATAAAGTTTCTAACTCAACACCTAATTTAGCTAAGTGTAACGCAGCTACTTTCTCATCAAGATGTTTAGGCAACATATACACTTCATTTTTATAAGCTGCTGTATTAGTCCATAACTCAATTTGAGCTAAAGTCTGATTTGAGAAAGAGTTACTCATCACAAATGAAGGGTGACCTGTAGCACAACCTAAGTTTACTAAACGTCCTTCAGCTAAGATGATAATTTCTTTACCGTTTACGTTATAAATATCTACCTGTGGCTTAACTTCTTTTTTAGTAGCACCAAAATTAGTATTTAACCAAGCCATATCAATTTCATTATCGAAGTGTCCAATATTACAAACGATAGCTTTGTCTTTCATAGCTTCAAAGTGACGACCTACAACGATATCTTTGTTACCTGTAGTTGTAATCACGATATCTGCATTTCCAATAACAGTATCTAATTTTTTAACTTCATATCCGTCCATTGCAGCCTGTAATGCACAAATAGGGTCAATTTCAGTAACTGTAACGATAGAACCAGCACCACGGAAAGATGCTGCTGTACCTTTACCTACGTCTCCATAACCGCAAACCACTACTCTTTTACCTGCTAACATCACATCTGTAGCACGACGAACAGCATCTACAGCAGATTCTTTACAACCATATTTGTTGTCAAACTTCGATTTAGTAACAGAATCATTTACGTTGATAGCTGGCATATATAAAGTTCCGTTTTTCATTCTTTCGTATAAACGGTGAACTCCAGTTGTAGTCTCTTCTGATAAACCTTTGATACCTTCAACTAATTCGGTGTATTTATCAAAAACCATATTTGTTAAATCACCACCATCATCAAGAATCATATTTAATGGTTGTCTTTCTTCACCAAAGAATAATGTTTGCTCAATACACCAGTCAAACTCTTCAGCATTCATTCCTTTCCAAGCATAAACTGGAATTCCAGCAGCAGCAATTGCAGCAGCAGCATGATCTTGAGTAGAGAAAATATTACAAGATGACCAAGTAACCTCTGCACCTAATGCTACTAAAGTTTCAATTAAAACTGCTGTTTGAATTGTCATATGCAAACATCCAGCTATACGAGCACCTTTTAAAGGTTGACTAGGACCATACTCAGCTCTAATTGCCATTAATCCAGGCATTTCAGCTTCTGCTAATTGAATTTCTTTTCTTCCCCATTCTGCTAAAGAAATATCTTTAACTTTATAAGGTACATACGGAATTGTTGTAGTACTCATCTATTTAGTATATTTGTTTTAATAATTAATCCCTTTTTGGGAATGCAAAATTACGGATTAGTTTTAGATTTCCCAATACATTTGATTAATTTAATAAATGTTTAAGTTTTCTAAGTGATTAATTTTCAGTAAAATGAAAAAACAAAACCTATAAATATAAAATGCCTTTCTATAAAGAAATATCATTTTCAGATACAACCAAAGTTTTTCTTTGGAAAATAACCGAAGATTACAACGAACTTTTCAGAAGTGTTTCTCTGAAAGACAGTTCGTTATTCCGATTGGAAAAAATGAAATCAGAAAGCCATCAGAAAGGTTTTTTAGCAGTAAGAATGTTATTACAGCATTTAGGTTATACTGATTTTGATTTAGAATATGATGAGACGGGAAAACCGCATTTGAAAATAGAAGATGGAAGATGGGAGATGGGAGATGGAAATAAAATAATGATGAATATAAATTTATCATCACTAACTCTTAACTCCCAGCTTCCCGCTTCCAGCTTCCCACACATAAGTATTTCCCACTCAGGTGAATTTTCAGCCATTGCGATAAGCGATGAAAAAATTGGTATTGATTTAGAAAAAGTAAAAGATAAAGTCTTAAAAATAGCCCCTCGATTTATGGACATTTCACATCTTGAAGGGCTTTCTATTGAAGATAAAATCCGAAAATCAACAGTAATATGGGGAATCAAAGAATCTATTTTTAAAATCAAAAATAAAGTTGGAATTAGTTTCCCTGATCATATTTTTGAAAATGAATTTTCATTAAATGATAAAAAGTGCTTAGCAAAACTCCATTTTGATAACGAAGTAGAGCTTTTTAATGCCAAATTTGACTTTGTAGAAGACTACACCTTGGTTATTTGTTATTGATTTCGATTGTTTCTACTTTCGAATATTCGAATCATTAAAAATGTTCCCATTTTCCTAGCACGCCTTTTCAAAAGTTCTACATTTTCACCTTCAAAAAGTTCTTCCAATGATTCAAACCAAAGATTTAACCACAAACCAAAAAGATTTGGACTAATAATACCATTGAACCGTTCATCTACTTTTACATGTTCTTCTAAAGGATTTCCAAAATATTTTCGTACATCAAAAAGATTATTCTCCCAAAAATTAGTTAGCTTCTCTAAATGGTTATCCCAATCCTCTATCGTTTCTATAAAAAAAGGACCAATTTCATCATTAGCCTTAATCTTATCATAGAACAAACAAACTAACCTGAAAATGTCTTCTCTATTTTGAATGTCATTTTTCATTTTTTTACAAATAAAAAAGATTTAAAAATATCAATAAGATACTTGTTAAGACACTTATGATAAGCATATTTAAAACTAGCTTAGGTCTTTGTTGAGCCAATACAGCGCCATTCAAAAACATACAAGCAAACACCACTAGAGTTAGCTGAAACATCTGAAAAAAAGAAGTACCGTTTTTTAAAACATACATTGCAGCAATAGAACCTAAACAACTTTGACCTATTATCGCTAAAGTTGCATAACCTATAAATCCTTTTTCGAACTCTTCTAATATTTTTTTATAAAGTACCATAATTGTTATTTTTATGATACAAATTTAGATTCTTGATAAGTTCAAATTTTATGACTGAAATCATAAAAAAACTATCGATATACTTTTCTATTAATTATTTTCAATAGATTTTTCTTTTCTAAATTTTTTAATGTTCTGATAACCGTTTCTACTCTTAGACCTGTCAAATCCGCCATTTGTTGACGAGTAAAATCAATACGATACCCTTGAGGTTCTTTAGTAATTTTAAAAAATTTTATTGAATAATCTATTAGTTTTAAAATACGATGTTCAGGCTCTTGTGAAGATATTTCTGCTGCCATCACAGCTTTATAATGCATCCGATTAGAAAGGTTTTCAATTATTATAAAAGCAACATCTACATTCTCTTTTATCAAACTAAAAAAAGTCGATTTTGGCAAAACGAATAACTCAACATCAGTCATCGCAATAGCATTAGCAGGATAAATCCTACTAGAAAAAAGTGGAGGTTCTCCAAAACTTTGCTTTGCTGTAAAGAAACCTTGAACAAATTCTTTCCCATCATCATTAAAATTAGACATTTTAACATCCCCTGTGCAAATTTGAAAAAAATTGACAGGTACCTCTCCTTCTCTAAAAATAACTTCTCCTTTCGAAATTTTCTTTTTAGTTGCCTGATATAACTCTAATAGATTTTCTGGAATCATCTTTTATTATATAATGACAAATATAGTTTTAATTTTATGCTCACATAAAAAGAACTATTTTTACCCAATCTTTTTATATGAACGTATATGCTTTATGAAGAAATTTTATCGGCTAAAATAAAAGGTGTAAAACTATTAGCTATTTTAATTGATCCTGATAAAGTAGAATTATCCCAAATTTCATCTTTAACAGAAAAAATCAAATTGTCCCCTACCACACATATTTTCATTGGGGGAAGTATTGTTGAAAACAATATTATTTCAGATTTAATTATAGAACTTAAAAAACATACAGAATTACCCATTTTAATTTTCCCAGGTCATCCTTCACAAATTTCAGAACAAGCAGATGGTTTATTATTTTTGAGTTTACTTTCAGGTAGAAACCCAGATTATCTAATCGAACACCACATTAATTCTGTTGAAATATTGCAAAATTCAAAACTCGAAATAATTCCAACAGGTTACATCTTAATTGATGGTGGAAAAGAAACTGCTGTTCAACGAGTAAGTAAAACCCAACCTATTGAAAGACGCAATGTTGATTTAGCCTATAAAACCGCCAAAGCTGGAGAATATCTAGGCAAAAAACTTATTTATCTTGAAGCTGGAAGTGGAGCACTACTACCCGTACCACTAGAAATAATTCACAAGGTTTCAAAAAGCATTACTATTCCGCTTATTGTTGGTGGCGGAATTACTTCAAAAGAAGCCATTGAAAGCGCTTTTATAGCTGGTGCTGATATGGTAGTCATAGGGACTGCATTTGAAAACGACATTAATTTTTTTAATTAAATGATAGAACAAATCTTTTCTCAATATCAAAATGTACCTACTTGGCAAATTTGGTTAGAAAGTATCGCTTTTATATTTGGCATTCTAAGTGTTTGGTATGCTAAGAAGGAAAGTTTTTTAGTCTTCCCTACTGGAATAATCGCTACAGCAATTACAGTCTATGTTATGTATCAAGCAAAATACTTAGCCGATATGAGCATTAATATCTATTACACCATAATGAGTGTATATGGCTGGTATAAATGGACTAACTTCACAGCAACCAAAGAAGACGATTTACAAATCAGTCGAACAAACTCCAAAGAAAAAAGTATTGGTTTAGGAATGTTTCTTGTCACAGGAATTATTTGTTATGTAATTTATAATGTTTTCGGCGTTGAAATACAAAAAAGCAATTGGGTTGATATTTTTACTACTTCAATCTTTTTTAGTGCTATGTGGTTTATGGCATTGAAAAAAATAGAGAATTGGACACTATGGATTATTGGTGATTTATTAGTAATTCCTATCTTTTGGTTCAGAGAACTTTATATCTTTGCACTCCAATATATAATTTTCACTATTTTAGCGGTATTGGCTTATTTAGAATGGAAGAAAATCTTAGACAAAAATCAACAAACATCCTTAGAATAACAACTTACGGGCCCGAGAGTACTGAAAAAACAACTTTAGCTCGTGATTTGGCAGAATACTTTAATACAACTTGGATTGTTGAATTTTCCCGTGACTTTCTTCAAGAAATCCTTGACAAAGAAGGGCGAATTTGTAAAGAAAAAGATTTATTACCCATCGCTATTGGTCAAACTGCAATTGAAAACGAAGCACTCAATAGAGCCAATAAATATTTATTTTGTGACACTAATGCTTTAGTAACAAAAGTATACTCCGATATTTATTATAATCATTGCAGTCCAGAAATTGAAGAAGCAGCTCGATTACACCATTACGATTTATTTTTCTTGACAGACAAAGATGTGCCCTGGGAAGCTGATGATCTTCTTCGTGATAGTCAGGAATATCGTGATTCTTCATTCGAAATTTTTAAACAAAATCTAATTGATTATAACAAACCATTTATACAAATAAGTGGCAACAAAAAGGAGCGTTTAGAAAAAGCTGCCAAAATTGTTACCGACTTAGAAAAGGCGTTAAGTTTAGGATTAACTAGTCGCGAATTTGTTGAGCTCTATCATCAAAAAAAAAACTTTCAACTAATCTTTCAGCAAATTGAAGCTTTAAAAAAAGGCGCAAAAAAAATTCATCTAGAAGCTCCAGCGACCATAGGCAATGGAATATTACAATTTGATAATAAAGAACTTGAATTACTAAAAAATGAATTTGAAAAATCCAGTCATCTAATTCTTGAGAAATTTGTACCTGCTTCAGGTGCTGCTACACGAATGTTTAAATTTCTATCGGATTTTATATCAGACTTCAATCTAGAAAATGAAACCATAAATGGATACATTAACCGAAGTGGAAATAATTCTCTAGAAACTTTTATCGTTGCAATTGAAAAGTTTCCTTTCTTTGATGAAGTAGATTCTTTTCTTAAAAACACTTTTCAAAACTTCGAAAATTTTTCAAGAGATGAAAAAAATTTCTGGTTTATAAAAACAATCTTAGAAAACAAAACTTTCAATTTCATTAACAAACCTAAGGCAATTATTCCTTTTCACAAATATGAAAATGGAACAACCAATCCTATTGAAGAACATTTAAAAGAATGTTTAGCATATATAGCTAACGAACATAAGCCTAACATACACTTTACCATTTCCGAAGAACATACTCAACTATTTGAAACAGAAAAAGAAATACTTTTAAAGAATAATTACAACACTATCAATTGGTCTTATTCTTTTCAAAATCAAACTACTGATTCAGTAGCTTTGTTAGAAGATGGTAAATTAGCAAAAAGCAACAATAATGAAATTACTTTTAGACCAGGTGGTCACGGCGCTTTGCTTTACAATCTAAACGATAGAAATGCTGACTTAATTTTCATCAAAAACATTGATAATGTTAGCCATAACAATATTGAGTCTATAGCCTTTTATAAAAAAGCTATAGGCGGTATTTTATTAAAAGTACAAAACAGAGTATTTGGTTATCTAAAAGAATTAGAAACTGGACAAATTTCATCAACCAAAATTTCTGAAATAAAGTCCTTTATAGAAGCTGAACTACTTTTAAAAATAAATTCTGATTTTGAAGATTTTAAAGAAGAAATTCAAATCAAAATATTAAAACAATTTCTTGATCGTCCCATTCGAATTTGCGGAATGGTAAAAAATGAAAATGAACCTGGAGGTGGACCTTTTTGGGTAAAAGATAGTAAAGGAAATTTGACTTTACAAATAGTAGAGTCAGCTCAAATGGATTTGAATAACGAACTTCAAAAAGAAATTTTTATAAAATCTACACACTTCAATCCAGTAGATTTAGTATGTGGGATAAAAAATTATAAAGGTGAAAAATTTAACCTTTTAAGTTTTACAGACCCCGAAACTGGTTTTGTGGTAGAAAAAAGTCAAAATGGAATTTCTTACAAATCCTATGAGTTACCAGGCTTATGGAATGGTAGTATGGCTAACTGGATAACCATTTTTGTAGAAGTTCCGCTAGACACCTTTAATCCCGTAAAAACAATAAACGATTTATTAAAACGTGCGCATCAGCCTGACTAAAAAATTGTTTTCGTAATAAAATGGATAAAGAAATCATTATAAAAGAGCTAAAGTTTAAAGCCGTTAGAAGTAGTGGCGCTGGTGGTCAAAACGTGAATAAGGTTTCCAGCAAAGTTATACTCTCATTTGATTTACTTAATTCAAAAGGGTTTTCTGAAGAAGAAATGTCGCTTTTAAGCTCTAAATTAGCTACTAAAATAAATCTAGAAGGAATTTTACAAATATCTTGTGAAGAAGACAGAAGTCAACTCAAAAACAAAGCAACTGCTATTGAAAAATTATTTGAACTGTTAGAAAAATCCTTAGCAAAACCTAAACAGAGAAAAGCCACAAAAACTCCAAAAAGTGCTGTTGAAAAAAGATTGAAAGAAAAAAAATCAAATTCAGAAGTTAAAAACTCTAGAAAAAAACTAGATTTTTAGTACCACTATAACTCTTAAACCCTATAACAAATAGAAATTTCCTAAACTTTTGTTTGTTTAATAGCAACTTATCAATGATATAAATACCAAATAGCGGTATCCAAAAAACAAATATAATTAGTCTTCCAACTAACTGTTTATGAGTATAAAAAAACAGGAATAACACTCTTTCCTAAAAAAACTATTCAGAGTTACTTTGCTACTCAAACAAACAAAAAATTTTTATTATGAAAAATTTAATTTTAAAACTAACATTGGTTATAGGCATTGCCCTATTTTTTACAAATTGCAACAAAGAAGAAAACAACCTACCTGAGTTAAAACCTGAAAAGAGTAGTATCTCAGAAATAGGAATTGTCAAAAAATGCACAGACTGCAACAACACTGAATCCAAAACTTATTTTTATTGCGGAATAAAAGCAGAAGCATCTTATCTAGAAAGCAATAGTCCATACATAAGTATTCTTACAGAAAGTTCATTCAAAAACACACCTGTTCGCGTTTATTTTGATGAGAAAAACCCAAGTAAAATTATATCTGTTGAATATATTTCTGAAACAGAAAAAAAATTATGGGAAACAAATATAATGAAAGAAGACATCCCATATCGTTCAATCGAAGAATTAACTAAAACATCAACACTCAATAAAGCTCTCTCATTAACTTTTACATGGACTGAAGCTGTAAATTTTTTCAACGCAATGAAAAATAGCGGTTGTGTACCTACAAATTACGCTAATGGCTGTATCCCTTTTCAATATGCAAATGACGGGTGTTATGCACGTGCTCACGCTATGAGAAGATACCTAAACTCAATAAATAAAGACTGTTATAAGTATTTTGCTTACGGGAATTTATGTGTTAACACTGCTACTAGCCCTTTTGTTTGTAAAGTTTACTGGAGATACCATGTGGCTCCTATGATTTACACAAACAATAATTGGTATATCGTTGATCCTTCACTATTTACTGCGCCAGTGCTCTACACAACTTGGCTAGACAAAATGAAATACAATGGGGCTACTGTAACGACCACTCGCTCTACAAACTCAGGTGTTTATTATTATGATTATGTAACTAGTACTAGCACTTATGATAATAATTATACTAGCACTAATTCAACGATGACAAATTATAGATATAGAACAACTAGTTGTCAATAATATTTTTGGTTTTCACAAAAAAACACCTCAAAGATGTTAATTCTTTTTGAGGTGTTTTTTATTTTTTAAAAGCATTTAACGCTTTTTTGGTAAAATCACTCAGTACTAACTTACCTGAAATTCCTGCACGCTCATACAAAAGTTTTCCCCAGTTTTCAGTTCCTTTCCAAAGCACTTTTTTCATTTCGGCTAAGGCTTCAGGATTAAAAGATGCTAATTTTTGAGTAAAATTTTGCAATGCTACATCCATTTCTTCGACAGAGGAATAAACTTCTGCATATAATTTATGATCTTTTGCCCATTGTGCACTTTTCCATTCCGTTGGGTTTAATGTCATTTCAGCCATAGCTGATTTTCCTATTTTTCTAGAAACCGCTGGCTCTATTACAAAAGGACCAATCCCTATTGCAATTTCGGATAATTTTATTGAAGCTGCTTCGGTAGCAAAAGCATAATCACAAGCTGATGCCAGACCTACTCCGCCTCCCACAGCTTTTCCTTGAATGCGTCCAACTATTATTTTCTTTGAAGTTCGCATTGCATTTATAACATTTGCAAAGCCACTAAAAAAAGCTTTCCCTTCTTGTAAGTCAGAAACAGCTAATAATTCATCAAACGAAGCTCCAGCACAAAATGCTCCATTTCCCTCGCTTCTCAAAACAATAATTGAAACATCTTCATTCTCGCTCAATACATTTAGTTGAACAGTTAAATCTTGCAACAAATAACTCGGAAAAGAATTACTTGCTGGGTGACTAAAAGTGATTGTTCCTATTTTATTTTCAATATGTGTGGTAATTGTTCCGTTTGACAAATTCATAATTATATTTTTATAGGTGTAAAACTAATTAAAATACATAAAAAAATCCCGAATAATCGGGATTTAAGTATTATTTTCCTTTGTTGGCTTCTGCAACATATTTTTCAAGTGCCATTGTCATTGAAGGTGTTTCTGGTGTAGGAGCTAATATATCAATACGAAGACCGTGTTCTAAGGCTTCTTTTTGAGTAGTGCTACCAAAAACGGCTATACGAGTATTGTTTTGTTTAAAATCTGGAAAGTTTTTAAACAATGATTGAATCCCTGTAGGACTAAAAAACGCTAATACATCATAATAAACGTCTTTTAGATCAGATAAATCACTCATTACAGTTCTATAAAAAGTACCTGGCGTCCAGTCTAACTTTAGGTTATTCAAAGTTTGAGGTACATCAGCATTTAACTTATCTGAAGAAGGTAATAAAAACTTCTCGTCTTTATATTTTTTGAATAACGAAGTCATATCAGCAAAGTCTTTTTGACCCACATAAATTTTTCGTTTTCTATAAACAACATACTTCTGTAAGTAATACGCAATGGCTTCCGACTGACAAAAATATCTCAAGTCTTCAGGCACTTTGTAACGCATTTCTTCAGCAACTCTGAAAAAATGATCTACAGAATTTTTACTTGTCAAAATAATTGCATTGAAATTATTCAAATCAATTTTTTGAGCACGAACCTCTTTAGCCGGCACGCCTTCTACGTGTATAAAAGGTCTAAAATCAACCTTTATCTTGTGCTTATTTTGCAAGTCAAAATAAGGTGAGTTTTCAACTTTTGGCTCTGGTTGAGAAACTAAAATTGTTTTCACTTTCATATTAACCTTTTTCAGAAATTTTATCTGTTTGTAATTGCATAATACATAAAATAATAAGGTGCAATTTCAAGAGCGCAAATATATAAAATAAAATAAAACATCTTACTAAAGAGTAAGTTTTGATAATTTCTTAAAGAAGCTAGGTAAGTAATTGTATTAATTATCAATAATATCCCAAAAACAACAATTATTATTTGTTTATTCAAAAAATCAGTATAATACAATGCCATATTCACTGGAAGCAATATCAAGCCTATATAGGTTCTATAACTAACTTTAAACAAATTGAACTGTTCAATAAAGCTCTCTATATCAAAGGAAGTAGCTATTATTTTTTCAATCAAAAACTTTGATAAAATAAAAAAACTAAGAAAAGTAAAAATCTGAATATAGGTTATCCAATTGGTTTTGGTTGTATAACCAAAATAGGTCAAAACTAACTGAACAAAAAGAGATAACGACAATAATTGAACAACAAACAATAAAATAGTAAACCATGTCATCAGGTTACTACTATCCTTATAAACTTTAAGATATTTATTATTGAACAACAAATTAATAAAATCACTAAACCTATTCTCAAAAGCCGTTTTAGTGATAACTACAATGGTCACACTTAATAGAAAAAGAATGGTAATCCAATCTTTATTTTCGACAACTCGAGGGATCAATTCGATTTTATTCATACTGCAAATTTACAATTTTTTTAAACGAAATATTAATTATAAATAATTTAAGAAACTAGCTAACTTAAAAAGTTTATTTTTGCACCAGAATTACAAGATATGCAGGACTCCATAGTCATTATTCCTACTTACAACGAAATAGAAAATATCGAAGCCATTATTCGAGCTGTTCTAACTTTGCCTAAAAAATTTGACATTCTAATTGTTGATGATAATTCACCTGATGGGACGGCAGACAAAGTTGTAACATTACAAAAAGAATTTCCTAATTCACTACACCTTGAAAAACGCCAAGGAAAAGCTGGACTAGGAACCGCCTATGTACACGGATTTAAGTGGGCTATTCAACATCATTACGATTATATTTTTGAAATGGATGCTGATTTCTCACACAACCCTAATGACCTAGAAAAACTATACAATGCTTGTAAAAATGAAGGAGCAGGAATGTCTATAGGCTCTAGATATATAACAGGAGTAAATGTGGTAAACTGGCCTCTTAACCGAGTATTAATGTCTTATTTCGCCTCTGTTTATGTAAGAATGATTACAGGAATGCAAATACAAGATGCAACCGCTGGATTCATTTGCTATCAAAGACAAGTACTTGAAAAGATAAATCTTGACCGATTAAAATTTACTGGTTATGCCTTTCAAATTGAAATGAAGTACAGAACTTTTGTAAATCATTTCAAAATTACCGAAGTTCCTATTATTTTTACAGACAGAACAAAAGGAGAGTCAAAAATGAGCGGAGCTATTATTAGAGAAGCTATTTTTGGTGTAATTATGCTCCGCATTAGAAAAATATTCAACAGATTAAACTAAACAACTATGCAACCTATTTTAATTAAAAACGCACAAATTGTAAACGAAGGTAAAATTTTTAAAGGTGATGTTTTAATTGAAAATGAATTTATTGCAGATGTTGCCGAAAATATTATCCCTCAAGATAATTTTCAAATTATCGATGCAAATGGTCATTATTTAATTCCAGGCGCAATAGACGACCAAGTTCATTTTCGTGAGCCTGGATTAACCCATAAAGGAAACATAGCATCAGAATCTCGCGCTGCTATTGCTGGTGGAGTAACCACTTTTATGGAACAACCTAATACAGTTCCTAATGCCGTTACTCAAGAATTATTAGAGCAAAAATTTGAAATTGCTAGTAAAACTTCATATGCTAATTATTCGTTTATGATGGGCGCTACGAATGATAATCTTGAAGAAGTTTTAAAAACTAACCCTCAAAATGTCGCTGCAATTAAAATTTTCTTAGGGTCTTCTACAGGAAATATGTTAGTTGATAGAGAAGAAGTTCTTGAAAAAATCTTCTCTAGCACAAAAATGCTAATTTGCACCCATTGTGAAGACGAGACCACTATTAAAAACAATTTAGCAATCTATAAAGAAAAATATGGCGATGACATACCTATGAATTGCCACCATTTAATAAGAAGCGATGAGGCGTGCTATATTTCCTCTTCAAAAGCGATAGAATTAGCAAAAAAAACAGGAGCAAGACTCCACATTTTCCATCTTTCTACAGCAAAAGAAATGGAACTATTCAGAAATGATATTCCATTAGAAGAAAAGAAAATTACTGCCGAAGTTTGCGTACATCACCTGTGGTTTACAGATAAAGATTACGACACAAAAGGGACATTAATCAAATGGAATCCTGCCGTAAAAACACAAAAAGATAAAGAAGCTTTATGGGAAGCTCTACTAGACAACAGAATAGACGTGATTGCAACCGATCATGCACCTCATACATTTGAGGAAAAACAAAACCCATATACTTCAGCCCCTTCTGGCGGTCCTTTAGTTCAACACAGTGTTGTAGCTATGTTTAAAGCACACAAACAAGGAAAAATTTCTGTAGAAAAGATTGTAGAAAAAATGGCTCACAATCCAGCAAAACTTTTCCAGATAGATCGTCGTGGATTTATAAAAAAAGGATTTTATGCTGATTTAGCTATTGTCAACCCTAATTCTCTTTGGACAGTTACAAAAGACAACATTCTTTATCATTGCGGATGGTCGCCTTTTGAAGACTATACTTTCAATTCAAAAATTACCCATACTTTTGTCAACGGAACTTTAGTTTATGAGAATAATCAAGTGAAAGACATTCGAAATGGTAAACGTCTAATTTTTAACAGGTAAATGAAAAACTTCCTTATTATAGTATTTACATTCCTTCTTTTTAGTTGCTCTAAAAAAAGTACTGTCAATAAACCCGAAAAGTTTATTGAAAAAGAACAAATGGAAAACATTTTGTATGATTTAGCTGTCTTACAAGCTGTACGAAATTATTACCCTCAAAAATTAGGCCCTAAGGGCATCAACTACAAAACATATATTTACAAGAAATACAACATTGATAGCCTACAACTAGTTGAAAACAACCGTTATTACACTTCAAATCCTGAAGAATACAAAAAGATGTTCAACACTGTAATGGAAAGAATTAAAAACCAAAAAAGTACTATAGATACACTTTTAGTAAAAGAGCAAAAGAAACTTCAAAACAATAAAAACCAATCTCCAAAACAATTGCCAAATACGCAAAGATTAGATATGTAAACCGTTTATATAAGATTGAATGTTTTCAAACTGAAATGGTAATACTCTTTCAATTTTAGATGTATCAAAATGATCCACATTGTGTAAAGATCTTGCCATATCTTTAGACAAAACTCTGGTTTTACCAAAAAGCCCTAAAAACCAATCTATTTTCCAAGCCATACCAGTCATCCACTTTTTAGCTTCATATTTTGGCTTCTTAACTCCTAATTTTTCAGCAATCAAATTTGTAATCTCTTGATACGTTTTAGTCTCTGAGACAATTGTAAATCGTTCGCCCGAAATCTCGGAATTTTGCAAGAAAATCATTGTTTTTACCAAATCCAAAACAGATACAAAACCTGTTCCTCCAGTAGTATAAAATGGGATTTCACTTTTCACTTTTTTATAAATATCACCGCTTCCTTCTTCCCAAAAAAGCGGTCCTAAAATAACTCCCGGATTTACAATAACTACATTTAAACCTTCCTGATAGGCACGCCACACTTCTATTTCGGCACCATATTTAGAAATAGCATAATCATTATGTGGCACTTCAGAATTCCAATCTGTTTCCTCAGTGATTTCTTTTTCAAATTCTTTCAAATCGCCCAACGCAGCAATCGAACTCACATAGCAAAGTTTCTTAATTTCTTTATCTAAACAAAAATTAACAATATTAGCTGTACCTTCAATATTTACTTTTCGGAGCTTTTCTTCATCATCTGGATTAAAAGAAATAAAAGCAGCACAATGATAAACATAATCAACATCTTGAAATGCCTCCTCAAGAGCAGGAACATCTAAAACATCAGCTTGAACCCATTCTATTTTTTGAAACAAATTGATAGTATTATAATGTTCAAAAACTTTTTGAACTCTTCCTTTATTCTGTTCGGAACGATATAATGCCCTAACTCTTTGACCTTGCTGAAGCAAACTCAAAACAAGGTGTGAACCAACTAAACCTGTTGCGCCTGTAACTAAAATCATAAATCAAAGATAAAGAAAGGAATACTCAAATAGCAAATTTCAAATTCAAATTTCAAACTTCCAGCTCCCATCTTCCATCTTCCATCACCCATCTTCCATCACCCATCTTCCATCACCCTATTTGCTGAGCTTGTCGAAGCACCAGCTCCCAACCTAAATTTTCTAAATTCTAAATTCTAAATTCTAAATTCTAAAAACTATCTTTGCGACAAATTATTTTAGAAATGAAAAATTTAATTACTGAATTACAATGGCGTGGACTAGTTCACGATATGATGCCAGGAACAGAAGAACAACTTTTAAAAGAAAGTACAGCGACATATATAGGTTTTGATCCCACTTCAGACTCATTACATATTGGTAGTTTAGTCCCAATCATCTTATTAGTACACCTAAAGAATTTTGGGCATAAACCTTTCGCATTAGTTGGAGGCGCTACAGGAATGATAGGCGACCCTTCAGGAAAAAGTGACGAACGCAACTTATTAGACGAAGCAACTCTAAACAAAAATGTTGAAGGCATCAAGAATGTATTATCTAAATTTTTAGATTTCAATTCGACCGATACAAATGCACCAGTACTAGTCAACAATTACGACTGGATGAAAGATTTTACGTTTATCGAATTTGCTCGAAATGTAGGTAAAAGAATTACCGTAAATTATATGATGGCAAAAGATTCTGTAAAAAAACGTCTTTCTGGAGAAACTGGCGACGGAATGTCTTTTACCGAATTCACCTACCAACTTATTCAAGGATATGATTTTTACCATTTGCATAAAACATATGGTTGTAAACTCCAAATGGGCGGAAGTGATCAATGGGGAAATATTACTACGGGAACCGAATTAATTCGCCGTATGAATGTAGATACCGAAGCTGAAGGAGCAAAAGCCTTTGCATTGACGTGTCCGCTAATCACTAAAGCCGATGGTTCTAAATTTGGAAAAACCGAAGGCGGAAATATTTGGTTAACGGCTGATAAAACTTCTCCTTATAAATTTTACCAATTTTGGAGAAATACAACTGATGCTGATGCCGAAAAATATATCAAAATTTTCACCTTCTTATCAAAAGAAGAAATTGATACGTTGATTGAAGAACATAAAAAAGATCCTGGACAATGGAATCTTCAGAAGAAATTAGCTGATGAATTAACAACTTTTGTACACTCAACTGAAGATTTAGAGATGTCTAAATTCATTTCGTCTGCTTTATTTAGCCCAAACATGGATGATATTAAAAGTTTCAGTGAGAAAGAGTTTTTAAATTTATATGATGGAACGACCAATGCAGATGTTTCAAAATCAGAAGTTGAAGCAGGAATTGATATTGTAGATATGTTAAACTCAAAAACAGGTTTTCTAAAATCGAATGGAGAAGCTCGTAGAGCTTTAGCTGGAAATTCTATTTCGGTTAACAAAGTAAAGGTAACTGAGGAGTATAAAATTTCATCAAAGGACTTGATTAATAACCAATTCATCATTTTACAAAGTGGCAAGAGAAACTACTGTGTTGTAAAAGTTGTATAAAATACAACTATTCAGTCAGTTAGATAAAAAACAAAACACAAATGACAAAATACACTCGAGGCGAAGCCGAACTGAGCAAAGCTAAATAAATCCCAATATTTTAATGATTCAAAAAATCAAACATTTTGGAGATTTGTTTCTTTGAATTTATTTGTTTTTTGGGGTTTGCTATTTGGTATTTACGTTGTTTTGAATTTTTTGTCAAGCGAATAAAGCTACAACTAAACCGGGTACGAATACCGTAGACGAACATTGGAAAAAATATAAAAACAATTTAAGTATATGGCAAAAATTATTAAAAATGGGCTATAAAAATTGTTTAATAATTTACTTTATATGTAAATTTGCCTTATATCTATATTATTTAAGTCGCTAAATGTGGAATCTTTAGGATACAGAATACAGGAGTTAAGAAAGAAAAGGGTTTTCACAAACAGAGTTAGCTAATGCCGTTGGAATATCTTATGCGCGAATTAGCAGAATTAAAATAAAGGTTCTCAGCCTCCTGCGGAAGTGTTGAGCCACTTAGCAGATGTTTTAGAAACTTTGGTAGATTTTAACATTAGTGAAGATGCATCGGAAAAAGCAAAAGCAACATTACAAGATGCTAAAGTTTTAAATTATTTTAAAGAAGTTGAGGCTTTACCTGAAGAAGAAAAAAATACTATATTGAAAGTGATTGGGGCTATTGTAGCTCAAAACAAAGCAAGCATATTCAATTTAAAATATATTTTTATGAGTACTATCACATTAAAAGAGCTTACCAAAAAATTACAATATGCTTCTCCAAGTATATTGGAGCGTATTTTAGGCTATGCGGATGCTTTATTAGAAAATAGTAAAGAACAAGAGTTTGTACTTAGTGAAGAACAAAGGCAACAGTTATTAAAGCAAGTACCGCTTGAAGATTATAAAGATGCTGAAGAGGTTTATCATCAATTGAAAAAGAAGTATGACTTATAAAGTTATAATAACTCCAGATGCTATACAAAATATTGATGATGCATTAGTTTATTATAAGTTTAAAGCTTCCGCAAAAGTAGCACGTGATTTTATTGAAGATTATCGTAAAACATTAAAAGACATCCAAAAAACTAAATATTTTCAAATTTTCTTTGATGATTTTAGAGGTAAACCGATGAAGAAATTTCCTTATATTGTTTTTATACCATCGATGAAGAACGTAAATACATTAAGATAAAAGCGATATTTCACACCGCACAAAATACTACTAAATACCCAGTATAAGTAAATAAACCCAGCAATTGCTGGGTTTTATATTAGCTAACTGTTACCGCATATCTAGACCGTTCGGGGTGCTTTTTGTTTTTTATTTATCTACCACGCGAAAGGATTCGCGCGTGAGCGGGGGGGGGGGGGTAGAAAATGTTAACAAAACAGTTGAACGTTACGTTGTTAGTACAAATAATAGA
>JASGCW010000158.1 GCA_030053945.1 Limnohabitans sp. | reverse complement strand
ATTAGTCATTTTAAATTTATTTTTTATTTTATAAAACCATATACTCGATAATAATCATTTTTTAATACTCTCCAACTAAATTTCTTACTTTCCAATTCAATATCTGAATGCATTATTACTGAATTTCTTTTGAGACCGATATAAAACTTCAATGTATCAATAAGTTCGAACTCATCACAAAACAATCGGCCTCTTATTTTAGAAACCCTGTGCTCAAGACCCTCATATGATTTATATAAAATTATTGGGCAACCACAACCGTTTGCTTCAAATGTAGTAATAGATATAGACCCCGGGAAAAGGGCGACATCTATTGTAGAATAGAAGTTTGCTAAATCATTATTATTGGAAATAAAAGGTATAAATTTTACATTACTTACTTCATTTTTATTAACATAATTAATAAGCCGCTTTTGATAATCAGACAATTCATCTAAATTCAAACCAGCAATAGTAAATTGAATTTCCGTTGCATTAAAACTATCCAAAATTTTAAAAATAGTTTCTATTTTTTTAGGCGGCAAAATTTTACCTGCGAAACCTACATTTAGTGGAAGGCCCTTTGATTTAGATCCGCCGTTCAATTTAAAAACTCTATCATCGTAGCCTAATGAAATAATTACTATTAATTCAGAGATTTTTAATCCATAACGTTTAATTAACTCATTTCTTGAAGCTAAATCTGGAACAATTATTGTGTACCGATTTCTGACAAAAACTGCATAGAAAATATAAAAAAAATAGTAGTAACATCTAGCAAGTAAACCAGTCTTACGCTCGGTAGGGTCACTATGGTCACTAAATACAATTCTTCCTTGAAATGAAGAGAAGACAATTGCAAAAAAAGTAAAAACCGTAGTAAAATTGCTTATGCCAAAAATATGAATTACATCCGGCTTATTTAACTTAATAAACTTAGTAAAATCAATAAGGTTTAAAGGAATTGGTTTATTAAAAAATAACATGAATTTAAAGAAATACATATTATACTTAGATTTTAATCTTGTATCACCTTCTTTTATAAAACTAGTGTAACTCTTTTCTGCTTGGTAAGGACACGCAAAAACTGTACTTACGCCATCTTCATCCATAAATTCAGATAAATATTGATCATGATATTTTATTCCATCAATCCAAAATGGCCAGACTTTAAGTACTAGAAGATTTTTATTTGAAAAACCATTATATTTCATAAACGGGAATATCTGGTTTGATTGAAACGTTTGTTATTAATTGACGTAATTACATCTACAAAACTCATATTTAAAGCATCTAAATACCATCTTATATTTTGATATCTTGGTCTGTTTTCATCATTTACAAGCTTCAAAGCTTCATCTCGATTAATTTGACCTTCCCTTATTTGATTACTTCTAAATGTATCATGCTCAGTGAATCCAGCATATAAATAATAAATGTAGTTATAGAAAGCAGCTGTCCCATCACCGATTCTCCAAGTTGTGTTAGTATCTGGTGCTAATTCCCAATCATAATCTGAAAGAGTCGAATTAATTACATTTTCATCCCATTGCCAATAATCAAAGATGTGGAAATAATCACTCTTATTTGTAAAACTTCGAAAATACTCTCCTGATATTGTATCCCACAATGAACTATTAAAATATCCTGGGCTTTTCAACATTGCCTTAAACCTAAGTTTTTGGTAATGCAATTGTTTAGAAAAGCCATGAGAATAAACCATCTTATCTTCAAAATCAGGAACTACACCTAAAAATCCTGATTTAAAATGAGTTACTTCAAGTGGGTTAACGCCCCATAAATTCAAACTAATGCCAGTTTCCTTCTTTACGGTTTCAACATGTTTAAAAAAATGCTTATCTCCAGCAGTCAAAATACTAATCATTCCCAAATCTGGAGCCCTTAACCATGCGGCAAGATTCATTGATATATTCCTTCTTTTCTTGGAAATATCATCGGCAATAATTATATTCTCCACTCCCAGCTCCGCACACATACGACTTATATTTCTTCTACCTAAATCAGTTACCATACCCCAATCATAAGTATAAGTTATAGGCTTCATTTTAAGTTCATTAACAATAAGATGCAAGCCATAACAGCTATCTCTACCTCCAGAAAATGGCACAATACATTCCGCTTCATTATTTCTACGATATTTTTCAACAAGAGTGAATAATTCATCTTTAGGTTTTGGAATATTCCTCAAAACATAATTATTACAATAATTACATACTCCTTTATCATCAAATGAAATAAATGGCATTGTTTCAGGTAAAATACACTTAGAACATCTTTTCAATTTATGTTCCTCAAAAATCAATAAAGATTCTTCCTTAGAAAAATTTTTAAATGCAGGTATTAAATTCTCAATACGAGACTTATAATCATTAACTATAATTTGATCAGATCTAGGAATATCTAAGACTAAATGATCATTCTTTAATTGAAGAATTGATTCACAACCTATCTCATTTAAAGGATACTTTTCAGAGGAAAAGTAGTAAGTCTTGCTAATTTGACCTGTATAAAGACTTCCGTTGTTAGATAAAAGCAAAATTTTTCCTAGCTTGGGGAAAGCTAAAGCGCAAGAAACTGTCCCTTTACATTTTGAAAGAAGAAACTTAGATAATTCACCAAAATCATCAGATGATTTTAAAAACTCTAATGTTAAACCGATAATTACTTCAGAATCAATTTTAAACTTTCTAGCTTCTGATATTTCTTCCCAAATAATAGTATCATTTGTTACAATCCCATTATGAATTAAAATTATATCATCTCGAAAAACTGGTTGATTATCTTCTAAACCATTTGTTATAAGTCTACTATGTCCAATTATAAAATTTGAATTAAATGACAGCTTTTTTCTCAACAATTTTTCGATATCAAAGTCTGCTCTTTCGATTACATATTGACTATTAGAAAAGGAAACTATTCCACTTGAATCTTTTCCTCGTCGTCTAGCATAATTTGCGAGCTTAGTAATATTACTTATATTATTAGGATTATCTCCTATTACACCAAAAATTCCACACATATTATATTTTTAAGAATTTACAAAATTAATTTTATACCACCTTGAGTAATTAACAATTCGCCAAACCAATCTACTATCAAAAGAGTTAGGATTTTTAAAATATTTATCTATTAATTTTTTGCATTGATAATAATTGAGAATTGGTACAGACTTTACATCATTTAATACTTCCAAGATAAATGGCTTTGAAGCTATTAACCATTCTTTTTCCGGTGCTTCAAAACCGATTTTATCTCTTCTAGCCAAAATATCCTCAGGGACTATCCCTTTCAGGGCTTCACGCAAAATATATTTTGTATCAAAATCATCAGAATACAAATATTCTTCAGGTAACCCCAACACAAAATTTACAATTTCAGTATTCAAAAATGGGACTCTGCTTTCTATCCCCCAATGCATTGAATTGCGGTCAGCATGGCGTAATAAAGCCCCCAATCCTTTTCCAGATAGCATCTCTCTTAAAACAAACATTAACCTTCGCCCTTTTTCTTTGTAATTATAATTATATTCATCTAACTTATTTAATTCCAAATTATTGGTGAGGACAAATGTTTTATCTAAAAATTTATCATATTCATTAAACCTGTATAGCGTTTTTATCTTTTTCCGAAGCGAAACAGGCAAACTCATGTATATCAAATTTTTTATAACATCTAATTTGGAAAAACATTTAATCTTCTGTGATTTAAATAATAATTTGAAAGCAGAACGTAATTTCCATTCTTCTAATAAACTTTTTATTCGTTCAGCAGGATAGCCTCTATATCCGGCAAAAATTTCATCAGCACCTTGCCCATCAAGAGTTACGGTTATCCCAGAATTTTGTACAAGCTCAAACAAGCAATACTGAGCAAATATACTAGTTGAACCAAAAGGTTCTCCCTGCGCTACAAGAAATTCGTCAAAATTAGAATCAAGAGACAAAGACCTAGAATTTAGCTTATGCTCAAGTGCTTGAACTTTCCTATTCACAATATCTACCCACTTTTCCTCATTTAAACTATTTCCATCAGCTATAAAGCTAAATGTGTTTATACAGAGATCAGGATTGACTATTTTAATCCCACACACAATTGCGGAAGAATCTATCCCACCTGATAATGCCGCACCAATTGGAACATCACTACGTAGATGAAACCTTACACTTTCCAGAAATAAATTTCGTAACTTTTTTGAAGCTTCATCAAATGTCAAATTATATTTTAAGTTAATGCTAGGATTCCACCATTTCTTCAAACTAAAATGTAATTTTTCTGAAAAATCTATTTCAATAAGACCTCCTGGCATTAACTGCATTACATTATTGAAAAACGTCTCATTTGTATGGTCATACAAACCATCCTTCAGATAAGACAAAGATATCTGATAATTAGGCGCACAACAATCAGGTAACAAATCTAGAATAGGTGGAATTTCGGAACTAAAGCAAAAAGTATCATCTTTTATACAATAATAAAATGGTTTAATACCAAATGCATCGCGAACGCAAATGACCTTTTGCTTTTTATTGTCAAAAATTGCGAACGCAAACATTCCTTGGATCTTTTCCAAAGATTCTTCACCCCAAAAAATCCAAGAATTTAACAAAACTTCAGTATCCGAGTCAGAAAAAAATTTCATTCCCTCTTTTTCTAAAAGTAATTTGATTTCTTTATAATTATAAATTTCACCATTGAAGATTATAGTAAAATTTCCGCACTTACTCGTCATTGGCTGATTAGCAAGCTCAGTTAGATCAATAACCGAAAGTCTAGAATGCCCAAATTGGCCGCAACCGCGTGTTAATGAAAGTATTTTAGAATTTAAACCATTAGGGCCTCTATGAGATATTTTCTTTAAAGCACTTTGAAAATCATTACTAACATTTGTATTCGCACTAAAGAATCCAAGTATACCACACATATATTAATTCTTAAAATTTACATTACTTAAATAAACACCAACAATCTTCTCAACGACAGCTTTCCTAGAAAACCTCTGAATAAAATCATTCCGAATTTCATCGGAAGAATATTTATCTATATTTTTCATCATAAATTCCATCGCGTTACATAATTGAGTTATATTGTTTAATTCAACTAATAAGCCATTATTCTTTGTCACTATAGATTCTGGGCCACCACATTTAGTAGAAATAATTGGCTTCCCGCAAGCAATTGCTTCTGCAAAAACAACACCAAATGTCTCATAACTGGAAGGCAAAACAAAAACATTACAATCTTGGAAGTAACGTGCTGCATCGTCCCTTTCAACCTTCCCTAACCACTTAATGTAATGTGAAATACCTAAATTCCTGGCTAAATCCTTATAATAGGTGAGCCTAGCTCCCTCTCCTCCAATCCAAAATTCTACATTCCTGAAGTTAACAATAAACTTCTGTATAGAATATAATAATAAATCAATACCCTTTCCTTCACCAATTACACATAAAGTAAAAAAAATGAACCTATCACTTTTTTTACTTTGTGGGAAAAAATTAAGTTCATTAACTAAATTAGGAATTACTAAGGTATTCGTAATTTCAAACTTAGATAGCTCTTTATTCAAAAATTCGCTAACAACAATTATTCTTCTCGCATTTTTGTATGTATCATATATTAGCTTGACAAACTTACCATCGCTGAAAAACATTTTTGGCAACCGGGTTGGCCCTAGATGTTCCGTTATAACATATGGAATATCAAACTCTTTAGACAATATCGATGCAACTACGCCAGCTGGATAAACGACGTGAGCATGAATTAAATCAATTTTAACACCTGATTTTATTAAATCATTTAAATTACGTCTATTTACTGAAAGAATAGAATTATGCCCACCAAATGGTAATTCACAGGACCATGATAAGGATGGCGAAAATATTTCAATTAAATTATTCGAATGGTAACATATTTTAGATTTAAAGTTTACGATACGCCATAAAAAAGCATTTTTTGTTTGCCTCAAATTTCTTAGAGAGAGATGACCTGATTGCTGCCCCCAACAACTAACATAACAAGCAACGTTGGGGAATAAATTCGAGATTGCAGAAACTTGTTCTTTTACAAAAATACCAGAAACTACATCGTTAGTTGATGGATACCAAGATGGTATAATGAAAACATTCAAATTTTTACTGATGGGAAATTTATTTTCGATTTCCATCCGTTAGAGGTGGTTTAGCAATTAAAATTGAAATTGTCATCCACATCAAAAAGGATAACTGAACAGAGGACCTTTCGGCAGGTGGAGGAACAAGTAAAGAGTTACTAATTATTTGATCTAATGATACCAAAAAGAAAAAAACTGAGAAAATTCCTATAAATGTAACATTAAATTTATTTTGACTCTTTTTGTAAACAGAATTTAAGTCAATTAAAATCGCCCAGGATAAATATACAAGTATAAAAAGCCCCAAGAATCCCAATTCAGATGTTATTAGTATAATTGCGTTATGAGGACTATTTACCTCTATAAAATTACCACCAGATAAATTTATAAATAAAGATACAAATAAAGAAAAATTACCATATCCTACACCTAAAATTGGGTTTCCAAGAATTAATTTCAAACTGTTTTCAATCATCGCTATCCTAATTACTGTACTCTCTCCTCCCCCGTCATCAGTTGATGAATAAATGTCTTCAAGTAAATTCAAAGAGTTAAGTATAAATAGAATTGAAGTA
>JASGCW010000157.1 GCA_030053945.1 Limnohabitans sp. | reverse complement strand
TTTTTGGATTAACCTTATTCATTTAACTTTAGGATAAAAGCTGTATTCTTGATTGAGTACAGCTTTTTTATTTTCAAGGTATATGGTTTTAGAAACAAAAAAACAGTAATATAACGTGAATTCGATAATATTCCTTCGCTTAACAGTAATTATGTGTATATTAATGCCACGAATACACGAATCTAGAACTAAAATATTAGAAAGATTCGATTTGTGCATATTCGAATTTCGCCTTTGGCGACGAATTTAATGAGCTAAACCTTTTTAATTCGTGCATTCGTGGCAGAAAAAATAGTAATTTTTCGTCGAGTTCACGTTAATTAAGTTTACATAATGGCTAATCACAATGTGAATCTTAAATTTCCTTAACATCTAAATTAAATGGTAATAAAAAAGAATGTAGTAATAAATTAATTGTTGCTTTATCTTTAAATTAGTTTTTTTGAGTTAATCAGCAAGCCCTATTTAGGCTTCGCTCAGTTCGGCTTCGCCTCGAGTGTATTTTATCATTTGTGTAATTCGTGGCTTAAAAAATAAATGGCTGAATAGTTGCAAAAAAAAATGAGCCCGATAAAATACGAACTCATTTATTATTAAAATTAAATTTAAGTTTATTTAAACTTTTGTTGGCAATGAATCTTTCTTTTTTATCGCTTAAATCACTGACTTTAGATTTTTTTCATTTGCTCTTTCATCATCGCAATTTGCTCTTTAAGCATATTGTGTTTGTCTAATTTTTTTGCTTCATTCAATAGAGTAGTAGCTTCCATTTTTCTACGACGACTCATAGCTATTCCAGCTAAATTTAATTTTGCTAAAGCTAAATCTTGATCCATAGATAATCCTAGATTAATGGCTTTTTTGAAGAATTTTTCTGCTTGGTTTAGATTTGTTTGTGAAACCATTAACCCATTAAGATAGTTGTAATATCCTTGCTGTTTTTGGATTAAAGCAGTTTCAGGATTTTTGATTTTGTCTAACCACATTTTTGCGCCCGTAAAATCTTGTTTTCTTAATTTTAAAAATGCCAATAAAATATATTCATTTCTGAAATATAAAAAGATAGGAATGGCAGTTAATAATGTTAAAAATATTCCGTTTCCAATGTTGCCTTCTGTAAATTGCCAAATTCCTAATATAAATATAAGTCCAGCAATTCCTAATTTGATGTTTTTGTGAAACATATTTGTCTGTTTTTTTAATATGATGCAAATATAGGAAAAGAATTAAAATTATTTTTTAATAAACCACTTGCAAGAATAAAAAATCGTTGTATATTTGCACTCGGTTTTGGGAAAACCATTATAGTAAGATAATTATACAAGATTTTAAAGATAAAAAGTTATGAGTAAAAGAACATTTCAACCATCGAAAAGAAAAAGAAGAAACAAACACGGATTTATGGAAAGAATGGCTTCTGCAAACGGAAGAAAAGTTCTAGCTCGTCGTCGTGCTAAAGGAAGACATAAATTGACTGTTTCTTCTGAACCAAGACATAAAAAATAATGATTAGTTATTAATCAAATATAAAGGCGTTACTTTTAGTAGTAACGCCTTTTTTTTAAAACTGTTTATAAAAAATAATAACTATTGCTGACGAATTTTTTAATATCAGAATAGTAAGTTTTAATTTTGTAAAATCTTTTTAATATACAACAACACACATACAATGCCTAAAGACAATTCTATCAAATCGGTTTTAATTATTGGGTCTGGTCCCATCATTATTGGTCAAGCTTGCGAGTTTGACTATTCAGGTTCACAATCTGCTCGTTCATTAAGAGAAGAAGGAATTGAAGTAATCCTTATTAATTCAAATCCAGCTACAATTATGACGGACCCTTCAATGGCGGATCATATTTATTTAAAACCACTTACAACAAAATCTATAATAGAAATCTTAAAAGCACATCCTCAAATTGATGCGGTATTACCTACAATGGGAGGGCAAACTGCTTTAAATCTTTGCTTGGAAGCTGAAGATAAAGGGATTTGGAAAGACTTTGGGGTGAAATTAATAGGGGTAGATGTAAATGCTATAAACATAACTGAGGATAGAGATCAGTTTAAAAATTTATTAAATAAAATTGGAATTCCTCAAGCTCCAGCTAAAACGGCTAATTCTTTTTTAAAAGGTAAAGAAATCGCTCAGGAGTTTGGTTTCCCATTAGTAATTCGTCCATCATTTACTCTAGGTGGTACAGGAGCAGCTTTTGTACATAAAAAAGAAGATTTTGATGCATTATTAACACGTGGATTAGAAGCTTCTCCTATTCACGAAGTTCTTATTGATAAAGCACTTTTAGGATGGAAAGAATATGAGTTAGAATTATTACGTGACAAAAATGATAATGTAGTGATTATTTGTACTATCGAAAATATGGATCCAATGGGAATCCATACAGGAGATAGTATCACAGTTGCACCAGCAATGACATTGTCTGATACCACTTTCCAAAAAATGCGTGATATGGCTATGCATATGATGCGTAGTATCGGAAACTTTGCAGGTGGATGTAACGTACAGTTTGCAGTTTCTCCAGATGAAAAAGAAGACATCGTAGCGATTGAAATTAATCCTCGTGTATCTCGTTCGTCTGCATTAGCTTCAAAAGCGACGGGATATCCTATTGCCAAAATTGCGACTAAGTTAGCTTTAGGTTATACTTTAGATGAATTGCAAAATCAAATTACTAAATCGACTTCGGCTTTATTTGAACCAACATTAGACTATGTTATTGTAAAAATCCCTCGTTGGAATTTTGATAAATTTGAAGGTTCTGATAGAACATTAGGACTACAAATGAAATCGGTTGGAGAGGTAATGGGAATTGGTCGTTCGTTCCAAGAAGCATTGCATAAAGCCACCCAATCGTTAGAAATAAAACGTAACGGAATTGGTGCAGATGGTAAAGGATATAAAAATTATGAGCAAATTATAGATAAGTTAACTCATGCTAGTTGGGATAGAGTTTTCGTGATTTATGATGCGATAGCGATGGGAATTCCATTGTCGAGAATTCACGAAATCACTAAAATTGATATGTGGTTCTTGAAAGAGTATGAAGGTTTATATTTATTAGAAAAAGAAATTTCAAAATATAAATTAGATACTTTACCAAAAGAGTTATTACTAGAAGCTAAACAAAAAGGGTATGGTGATCGTCAAATAGCACATATGTTAGGTTGCTTGGAAAGCCAAGTACACAGCTTGCGTGATACAATGAATATCCAACGTGTATATAAGCTAGTAGATACTTGTGCAGCTGAATTTAAAGCACAAACTCCTTATTATTATTCAACTTTTGAAGCTGAAATTGAAAGAGCAGATGGTACTAGATATGTAGCAAATGAAAGTGTTACTTCAGATAAAAAGAAAATTGTAGTATTAGGTTCTGGTCCTAATAGAATTGGTCAAGGTATCGAGTTTGACTATTCTTGTGTGCACGGAGTGTTAGCCGCTAAAGAATGTGGTTATGAAACGATTATGATTAACTGTAATCCTGAGACGGTTTCAACCGATTTTGATACAGCTGATAAATTATATTTTGAACCTGTTTTTTGGGAGCATATCTATGACATTATTCGTCACGAACAACCAGAAGGCGTTATCGTTCAGTTAGGTGGACAAACGGCTTTAAAGTTAGCTGAAAAATTAAGCAAATACGGAATTAAAATTATAGGAACTTCGTTTGATGCTTTAGACTTAGCGGAAGATCGTGGACGTTTCTCTGAATTGTTAACTGAACTTAATATTCCATTCCCTAAATTTGGCGTAGCTGAAAATGCAGAACAAGCCGTTAAATTAGCTGATGAATTAGATTTTCCATTATTAGTTCGCCCTTCGTATGTATTAGGTGGGCAAGGAATGAAAATCGTGATTAACAAGCAAGAGCTTGAAGAGCATGTGATTGAAATTTTAAAGCATATTCCTAATAATAAGTTATTGTTAGACCACTATTTAGATGGTGCTATCGAAGCAGAAGCCGATGCTATTTGTGATGCGGATGGAAATGTTTACATTATAGGTATTATGGAGCATATAGAACCTTGTGGGGTTCACTCGGGAGATAGTAATGCTACTTTACCGCCATTCAATTTAGGTGAGTTTGTGATGCAACAAATTAAAGATCATACTCAAAAAATAGCAGTAGCCTTGAAAACTGTAGGTCTTATCAATATTCAGTTTGCGATTAAAGATGATATGGTGTATATCATTGAAGCAAATCCAAGAGCATCTCGTACTGTACCATTTATTGCAAAAGCTTACGGTGAGCCGTATGTAAATTATGCAACAAAAGTAATGCTAGGTGAGAAGAAAGTAACTGATTTTGATTTCCACCCACAATTAAACGGATTTGCTATTAAGCAACCTGTTTTCTCTTTCAATAAATTCCCTGGAGTAAATAAAGCTTTAGGACCTGAAATGAAATCGACAGGAGAAAGTATCTTATTTATAGATGACTTGAAAGATGATCAATTCTATGAGTTGTATTCAAGAAGAAAAATGTATTTGACTAAATAAAAAAAAGTCCCGAATTTTCGGGACTTTTTCTTTTATTTTACTTCGCAAGTACTTTTGCCCAAAATTTTATATAGTGGGCAACGTTCAATTATTGCAGTAACAAATAGTACTACAGCGATTAGTGATAATAACCAACCAAGACTTCCTTTAATTACTTCAAAATAATCTAATCCCGCTATTATAATTGCAAGAATAATTCTAATAATTCTGTCTGTTTTCCCAATGTTTTTAATCATAATTTTAAGTTTTTTGTTCTACTTAAATTTAATGAAAAAAAACGAATAAAAAAATAAGTTCTTGATAGTTAGTTGTTTTTATTTTTGTTTTTACCGTTTTTAAATTTTACTTTTTCGACTACTTGAATTTTTGGTTCTGTTTTCTTTGTATTTGGTTTAGATTTGAAAGTGGGCTTCTTCTTTAAGTCTTTTTTAGGATTTATTTTTGGTGTTTGTTTTGGAGTTAGAGGAATTGTTTTTGCATTTTCAGATAAAACTTCTATCGCATTTTTAGGGTTTTCTTTTGTGCCTCTCAAATGAATAACTAATCCATTAAGGAAATTACGTAGCACTTGATCACCACATTCCATATATTTAGGATGTTCTTCCTGACGGAAAAAATTTCCTATCTCTCCTTTTGAAATTCTAAAATCAACAAGATTTAAAATTTCTACAATTTGATCATCCCGAAGTTGAAGTGCAACGCGAAGTTTTTTGAATATTTCGTTATTGTTCATTACCAAATTTTTTTTTCAAAGATACATATTTTAAATTGTCGCTTTTTTGATTCCAATTTTTAATTTAATTTAGCCAAAATTTCTCTTTATGAATAGTTACGAAGAAAAGATTAGTTTATTGTCAGAAATGATTGCATTTGCCATTTTAGATGGAGAGTTGCATGACCGTGAATATGATTTTTTACTAATGATTGCTGAAGAGCTTGAAATTAGTAAAGAAAAATTTATGGAGTTGTTTGAAAAAAGAGGTGAGACAAAAGTAATTAAAGATGAGTTTAATCGCATATTGCATTTTTATCGTTTGGCACTATTAATGCATTGTGATGGTGTTCTTCATGATAGAGAAAAAATAAAAATAAACGAAATAGGTATCAATATGGGACTTAACCCAAATGCAATGAAACGTGTTCTTTGTCTAATGGAAAAATCACCCAACCAAATGGTTGATGGCGAAGTGTTATTAGGAGCTTTTCAAGAGCAGTTGAATTAAATCTTCTCCTGTAAGGCTTTAATTTCGTCACGTAATTTAGCAGCTTGCATAAAATCAAGTTCTTTTGCTGCTTTTTCCATTGCTTTTCGTTTTTCACGAATGCGTTTTTCGATTTCGGGTTTTGATAAGTATTCGGTTTCTGATTCAGCAGCTTTTGATATTGAATTGTCGTAGTGAAAGCTGGTTATTGGACTTTTTGATAAATGGTTTTCAATAGATTTGTTCAACGCTTTAGGCACTAAATTATTAGCAGTATTGTAATTGATTTGTTTTTCTCTTCGATAATTTGTTTCATCGATGGTTTTTTGCATAGATGCTGTAATCTTATCAGCATACATAATGGCTTTACCATTGATATTTCTTGCAGCACGACCTACTGTTTGAGTTAGTGAGCGGTGACTGCGTAAAAAACCTTCTTTATCTGCATCTAGGATAGCTACTAGAGAAACTTCGGGTAAATCCAAACCTTCACGTAATAGGTTTACACCAATTAAAACATCAAATAAGCCTTTACGTAAATCTTGCATAATCTCTACACGTTCGAGCGTATCGACATCTGAATGAATATATCGGCATCGAATAGAAACTTTGGTTAAATATTTGGTTAATTCTTCTGCCATACGTTTGGTTAAAGTGGTAACTAAAACCCTTTCATCGACTTCACATCGCTGTTGAATTTCTTCAATCAAATCATCAATCTGATTGGCACTTGGTCTAATTTCAATAATTGGATCTAATAAACCTGTAGGACGAATTACTTGTTCTACATAAATTCCTTCACTTTTTTGTAGTTCATAATCAGCAGGGGTTGCCGATACATAAACGACTTGATTTTGTAAAGCTTCAAATTCTTCAAATTTTAATGGACGATTGTCCATAGCGGCTGGAAGTCTAAAGCCATATTCTACCAAGTTTTCCTTACGACTACGATCACCACCATACA
>JASGCW010000040.1 GCA_030053945.1 Limnohabitans sp. | reverse complement strand
CCGAGCTTGTTGCTTTTTATAAAAATGAAACAAATTATATTTGGACTGTTAACGATTTGTATTGGAATAAAACTTCTCCAGTCTTATTTCCTATTGTAGGAAAACTACAAAATGACACCTATACAATAAACAACAAACAATACAATTTACCCAGACACGGATTTGCGAGAGATTATGAATTTAACTTAATTGAGAAAACAGAAAACTCTTTAGTTTTATCCTTGACTCAAAATGAAGAAACAATCAATTGGTTCCCTTTTAATTTTGAATTACAAATTGCATATACATTGAATAATGATAAACTTGAGATTTCGTATTTAATTAAAAACAATTCGGATGTTAAAATGCCTTTTTCTGTTGGTGCACATCCTGCAATTGCTATCAATGAAGATTTTACAAAATATTCTATTGAATTTGAAAACTGTAAAAAATTGACTTGTCACAATCTAAACAACCAATTTTTTGACGGAACTACAAATGAAATTTTACTTAATAAACAACAACTTCCACTTTCCTATTCATTGTTTGAAAAAGATGCGATAGTCTTAAAAAACTTTGAATGCCGAAATTTAATTATATTTGAGAACAAAATCCCTTATTTAAAATTTGATTTAGGAGATTTTCCACATTTAGGAATTTGGACTAAACAAAATGCTCCCTTTTTATGTATAGAACCTTGGTTTGGTTATGCTGATTCACATAATACTTCGGGTGATTTTTTAAAAAAAGAAGGAATCCAAATTTTAGAACCTAATAAAATATTTAAATCTTATTTTTCAATTGAAATTTTACAATAATGAATACATTTTCCTTTTTACCCTTTCAAAATTTAGAATCTGAAAGATTGTTTTTACGTCAAATGTCTGTAGAAGATGCAGAAGAAGTCTTTGCTATTAGAGGCAACCCTGATTTGATGAAGTTTATTCCAAGACCAATCTTGTCTAACAAAGAAGAAGCAGTAGCCTTAATAAATACTATAAATGAAAAAATCACAGAAGGGGAAGCTATAAACTGGGCCATTACCATAAAACCAAGCAATAAATTAGTGGGATATTTAGGACATTATAGAATTCAGTGGGAAAACTACCGTTCAGAAATTGGTTATATGTTACTCACCGAAGCACAAGGAAAAGGTATCTCTACAGAAGCCATTGAACTTATAGTGGAATACGGATTTGAAAAAATGAAAATGCATTCCTTAGAAGCTGTGATAGATCCTGAAAACCGTGCTTCGGCTAGAGTACTGGAAAAAAATGGCTTTGTAAAAGAAGCAAATTTTAGAGAAAATGAATACTTTGATGGCAAATTCTGGGATTCTGAAGTGTATTCTTTACTTAAAACTGATTTAAAAAAATAATCCCGAAAATTCGGGATTATTTTTTTAAAGTGAGATACATCTATTGAACAGCTTTTAACGCATCTACATTTCCATAACCGAAGTTTCCATTCTTATTAGGATAATAACTTGCAGATTGACGCATTTTATTTAAAACTTGATCACGTGTCCAAGATGGATTTTTTGCCCAAACTAATGCCGCGATACCAGCCGTTGTAGCAGTAGCTACCGAAGACCCTCCTACATAATCTGTTTGACCATCATAATAACTATCTACAGGAACTGTATTTCCTGATGCATCACGTTGCATAGCAACTGTAAATTCTATTTTGCTTCCTTTATGACACACATCACATTCTGTCATTGAGTTTTCTTTTACGCCTGTAACTGCAACTACCTCCGACATCCAAGCAGGGAAAATTACACCCACAAAATTAGTAAAGCTAGTAGAAGTGCCTCCAGCACAAAATATCAGCTTCCCTTTACTGTAAGCATATCGCACACCATCTTCAATCTTTGAACTCGATATAATATGTCCCATAGACATTGAAATAATCCTAACATTAGGGTTATTCCCTAAAGCGATAAAAGCATTTTTCACCCCATTCAATTCGTGATAACCATCAAGAACAACATTTGAAGCAGCTCTGTAAACTATAAGATTTGCATTATAAGCAACTCCTACTGGTAAACCTTTGTCATTTCTTGGTGCTGCAGCTACAGAAGACATACTAGTTCCGTGACCACATTTATCATCTGGTCCGTCTGTACCTGTACTCCATGGCCAAATTGAATCTACATAAGTGCCATATCTTTGAACAGTTCTCCCAGAAGATTCACCATTATTAAAACTTCCATTAAGTAGTGACTGTTTAGGTGACGCACCTGTATCAATAATTCCAATTGTTATTCCTCTTCCTGTGCTATAATTCCAAGCAGAAGGAATATTGTGTTTATAAAAAGCCCAAGGTGCTTTGGCATTTGGACTTATAGTAGTGTAGTCTGAAGTTGCTAATACTTCAGAATCTAGACCACAACCAGAGGAGGTAGAAGAAGATTTTTCCTGTATAGAAAATTCATTTTCCGAATAATTGTAACCTGAAGGTTCAATATACCTTACATTATTAAGTCTTCTAAGAGCAATAATGGTTTCCTGTTTCTCAATTAATACATCAACTTGATTAAGATAAACATCCGAACTAATTAAAATTTTATTTAGAGGTTTGCCTTCATATTTTTGAATAATATCCAAAATCATATCTTGAGATATTTTACTCCTAGCAGAACTTCTTTCAAAATCATTCATAGAACTACCAAAACCTATAGTACACACTTTAGCTCCTTGCTGAATAGCACTCCACAACATTTGATCAGAAAGTTCATTCCATTCAAATTTTCCATCATTTTGAAGATTTTGATTAATTTTTGAATTAATTTCCTTTCCTGAAATTAATGCTTTCTGTGCTGAATCAATTACAATAGTCTCCTTTGCATCATGATCCTTTGAACAGGAATTAAGTACTAGTATGCTTAAAGCAATCATAGATAAAATTTTCTTTTCCATTTTTTGTTTGTTTGTTTGATTTCTAGTTATAAAAATAAAAAAATAAAAACATTATAGTTAAAAAATTAAAAATAAATTACTAGATAAAATCAAATTCAACAATATCAACAAGATAATTAAAAAGTAAAAATGAAAAAATGACTACATTTGTGCTGCTATGCAAAAAAATATCAACATCCTCAACAAAAGAGCTAAATTCGATTACGAGATTATCGATAAATATACTGCTGGAATAGTCTTAACTGGTACTGAAATTAAATCAATTAGGCTTGGTAAAGCTTCAATCGCAGAAAGTTTTTGTGAATTTAGCGGAACAGAATTGTTTGTAATAAATTCAAATATTGAAGAGTATGCTTTTGGCACACATTATAATCATAAGGCAAAAAGTGAAAGAAAACTTCTTTTAAATAAAAAAGAGTTAAAAGGACTTTTAAAAGATGTTCAAAACAAAGGTTTAACTATAGTTCCACTCCGATTATTTACAAACGAAAAAGGTCTTGCAAAATTAGATATTGCTCTCTGTCGTGGGAAGAAAAATTATGACAAAAGAGAAACTATAAAAGAGAGGGACACTAAACGTGATTTAGATAGGATAAAGAAAATATATAAGTAAATTTTTATTAAAATACGTTTAAAAATAGCACGTAATCGTTTTAATTAAAGATTTTATCGAATTTTTAATTAGTATATGGCTAATTATTATTAACTTTAATATAACAAAAGTGTTTTATTATGAGACGTTTTTACTTAATCTTTGGACTATTTTTTTTATCAACCTTGGGATATTCTCAAGATGATGAATCTTCATTTGTTTCTGCTTTAAGAGCTAACCTTAAAAATTATAATAAGCAAACAAATAAAATTTATGAACAAAATGAATTTGAGAAAGGTCAAATACTATTTGATTCCTTAGTTCAAAATCATCTTGTTGGCACTACTTTTCAGGACTATACTTTAAAAAGTTTTGAAAAAAGAAAATTAAAGTTAAGTAGTTTTAAAAAACCGCTTTTTATATTAACTTTTGCTTCTTGGTGTATTCCTACTAAAGGACAAATACCTGCTTTAAATAAATTAGCTCAAAAATATTCTAAGGATGTTAAATTCGTAATTCTTTTTTGGGATAAAAAACACCAAGTAAAACAATTAGCAAATAAATTCAATCATAACATTACTGTTTGTTATGCACACGAAAGTTACAAAAATGATGCTAATATCGTTGCACATTTAAAACATTCACTTGGGTTTCCAACATCATATTTTTTAAACCAAGATTTGAAAGTTATCAACATAAAAAGAGTTACTCCCCAACCTGAATGGACTAAAAATTATGTAAAGGCTTACACAATGAATTATAATGTTTTTAGAGAAGGCTTAGGTTGTTTATTAATTGACAAAAACATCAAAAACGAACAACTTTCTACTAATTAACTATTTTAGAAAGACATCGTAGCTTAATCTGATTAATGTCCCCACAACGACAATAAGAAAGAATATACGAATAAATTGATTACCTTTCTTTATTGCTGTTTTAGCTCCAAGCCATCCTCCTAAACCATTACATAACGCCATAGGAATTGCTATTAACCATATTATCTTCCCTTTCGAAATAAAAAGTGCAAGCGAACCTATATTAGATGCCATATTTACCATTTTAGCATTTGCCGAAGCGTGAAGAAAATCAAAACCTAGAATAATAATAAACCCTAAAATTAAAAAACTTCCAGTTCCAGGACCTATAAAACCATCATAAAAACCAATAATTGCACTTATAAGTACTCCGTAAAGTGTCAATCTTTTGGCTGGCAAATCTTTTGGCTTATGACTGCCAAAATCTTTCTTTATAAAGGTATAGATGGCTACCAAAACCAATATACAAAGTAATAATGGCTTCATAAAATCATTGCTTACAATTGTAACTAAATAAGAACCCAAAAAAGCTGTCGTACTTGAGAAAAGTGCCATTATTATAAGCAATTTCCAGTTCATATCTACTTTCTTCAAGTATTGTAATGAAGCAATACTTGTACCTGTAAATCCAGGAATTTTTAACGAACCTAGTAATGAAGAAACTGGGTAATTAGGTAATAAAATCATAGCCACTGGAGTCTGTATGAGTCCACCCCCACCCGCTATTGCATCAATAAAACCAGCTACAAACGAAGCAATACAAAGCAAAATAAGTATATATGTTTCCATAAAAAATAAGGTAATTATTCAGCTTGTTAGATAAATAACAAAACACAAATGACAAAATACAAATAAATATCAATATTTTAATGATTCAAAAAGTCAAACATTTTAGATATTTAATACTTTTTGTCCCGAAGTTTCGGAATTGAGATTTGTTTCTTTGAATTTATTTGTTTTTTGGGGTTTGCTATTTGGCATTTACGTTGTTTTGAATTTTTTGTCAAGCGAATAAAGCTATAACTGAATAGTTACAAAATAAGAAATCCCAAACATTAGTTTGGGATTATTTTAGTTAATTCGCCAAGGTGGATTTTTTCTATAATCACCTGCTTGAAAAATTATAATTTTATTATTATCTAGATCATTCAAATAAGCTTCTCTCCATAACCAAGCTTTATCTTCCGGAAGTTGTTCAAACTTAATTCCGTTATGAATCAACTCTTGTACTTTCTCATCTACACTCTCCACTTCAAAATAAACAACAGTTGTAGAACTTGGTTTTTCATCAAAATGAATTGAAAAAGTCGAATCTCCATCTGGACATTCAAATCGTGCATAATGAGGTGCCTTTACAATTAATTTAAGTCCTAAATTGACATAAAAATCAATTGATTTTTCGATATTGCTCACTAGTACAGTGACTTGATTTAAGTTCATTATACCCTAACAATATTAGCCCCTAAAGCTCTTAAACGCTCGTCAATATTCTCATATCCACGATCTATTTGCTCAATATTTTGAATAGTACTCGTTCCTTTAGCTGTTAATGCAGCTATTAGCAATGAAATCCCTGCTCTAATATCTGGTGAACTCATCGTTGTAGCTTTTAATTGAGACTGAAAATTATGCCCCATTACAACAGCTCTATGTGGATCACACAACATAATTTTTGCTCCCATATCTATCAGCTTATCTACAAAGAACAAACGACTTTCAAACATTTTTTGATGTATCAAAACGTCTCCTTTAGCTTGGGTAGCTACCACAAGAACTATACTCAACAAATCTGGAGTAAATCCTGGCCAAGGAGCATCTGCTACAGTCAAAATAGATCCGTCAATATCTGTTTTTATTTCATAGCCATCCGTATGAGCTGGTATATAAATATCATCGTTTCTCTTTTCAAGTGTAATACCTAGTTTTCTAAAAACATTAGGAATAACACCTAAATTTTCCCAAGAAACATTTTTGATAGTAATTTCGCTTCTTGTCATTGCTGCTAAACCTATCCAAGAACCTATTTCAATCATATCTGGCAATATCCTATGCTCGCAACCTCCTAATTTTTCAACCCCTTCAATTGTTAGAAGGTTTGATCCTATTCCAGTAATTTTTGCTCCCATAGAATTCAACATCTTACATAACTGTTGCAAATAAGGTTCGCAAGCAGCATTATAAATAGTTGTTGTTCCTTCTGCTAAAACTGCTGCCATTACTATATTAGCAGTTCCTGTTACAGATGCTTCATCAAGCAACATATATGTTCCTTGCAATCTTCCATCAATTTCTACTCCGTAGAAGTGATCAGCTCTTTCGTATCTAAATTTTGCACCAAGATTTATAAACCCTTCAAAATGAGTATCTAAACGACGACGCCCTATTTTATCACCACCTGGTTTAGGTATATATCCACATCCAAAACGCGCTAACAACGGACCCACAATCATTATAGAACCTCGCAAAGAACCTCCTTCTTTTTTAAAAGCTTCAGTTTTAAGATAATCTATATTTACTTCATCTGCCTGAAAGGTATAATCACCCTTTCCGTTCTTTTGAATTTTTACCCCTAAATTACCTAATAGCACTATAAGTTTATTAACATCTATAATTTCAGGTATATTTGTAATTCTAACTTTTTCAGAAGTCAACAAAACAGGGCATAATACTTGCAAAGCTTCATTTTTTGCTCCTTGTGGCTGTACATCACCTTTTAGTGGTTTACCACCTTCTATTTTAAAAGTTCCCATTCTATTATGAGTATATTTTAAAGTATGAGTTTAACTCAAATTTATTTTTGATTATTATTATTGTTATTGTTCTTTATAAATGGTTTTTTCTGACCATTTTTATTGTTTTGATTAACCTTATGCTTATTAACATTGTTACTTTGCATTTTATTAGACATACGCTTATTTGTACGCATCAAATCGTGAGAATTTGATAACTCTTCTGTAGATGTCATCAAGTTTAATTTCCCTCCAGACAGTTCATATAAATGCTCAAAAATAACCGCATCTGTAACAGTATCTTTATTCCAACTCAAATATGATTTTTTCATATGATTAGCAATAACACGAACTAAGGCATTTTTCATTTCTCCTTCTTCCCATTCGTTTGCTTTAGCAATCATATGCGTTATATTATTACCATAAAAACGATATTTAGGAAAATTTTGAGGATAAGGCAGTGGATCTGGCTTCATCAATAGTACCTCTTTTGAAGGAATAGGATATGGAGAATCTACATCCAACTGAAAATCAGACATAATAAAAAGCTGATCCCATAATTTATGCTGAAAATCTGGCACATCACGCAAATGAGGATTCATACTCCCCATTACAGAAATAATGTATTTAGCCATTTTATTTCGTTCTTCTTTTTCTTTTATTTCCAAAGCTTGATCAATTAACTTATGTAAATGACGACCATATTCTGGAATAATAAGTGGTTTTCTTTCAGAATTGTATTCTAAAAAATGTACAGCTTCATTAGCTGTAGTATTATTAATTTTTGTAACCATTTATAAAGAGATTATACCTTCAACTGTTGAAACTTCTTGATATTTTTTGATGATTTCATCTGCACTTGGCATTACAACATCTACAGAGATACTTGTAAATTTACCTTCTTTAGATTGCCTTGTATCAATCACTGCTCCCATTCTATCAAATGCTTTTTCTACACTTGCGATTTTTTCAGCATCTGTAGGAACTATAAATTTATATAAATATTTTGAAGGCCATACTTTGTTTACACTATTTAATTCCTCCTTTAAGCGAATATAAAATTCGGTAGTTTTTTTATCCATCTTCAACATTAAAATAATAGCAAATATAAGCTTTTTTAATTTGTCAATATCACATTTTAAAAAACCAAATAGTTTAATTAAGTTTGCAGCTTGATTTACAGGTTTTGAAAAAGGAAATTATTGTCATTACTGGTGGTCCAGGCACTGGAAAGTCCACAATTATAGATAAATTGATTGAAAATGGGTATACTTGTTATCCAGAAATTTCTCGTGAAGTAACTTTAGAGGCAAAAAAACAAGGCATTGATCAACTTTTTTTGACAGAACCTTTATTGTTTAGTCAGATGCTTCTTGATGGAAGATTAAAACAATTCCATAATGCATCTATAGAGGAAAAAAATCTGATTTTTATAGACAGAGGAGTTCCTGATATTCTCGCTTATATGGATTTTATAGGCGATTCATATCCAGAACATTTTGCAACACAATGTCAAGAAACAAGGTATAATAAAGTTTTTGTTTTACCTCCTTGGGAAGAAATCTACGAAAGTGATGAAGCTCGTTATGAAAATTTTGATCAAGCAAAAATAATTTATGAACATCTAAAATTAACTTATAGTAAATATGGTTATGAGCTAATTGAAGTTCCTTGTGGTACTGTAGAAAAAAGAATAGAATTCATATTCAGACACCTATAGTTCTTTTGTTAAAATCCTTAATATTTCTATCTTTAGCATCCTAAACTAAACTCTAGTTGCAAAAAGCACTACAAATACTTCAAAAATATTGGGGATATGATACTTTTAGACCTGTTCAAGAAGATATCATCCTATCTGTTTTGGAAAAAAAAGACACCTTCGGACTAATGCCTACAGGTGGAGGAAAATCATTATGCTACCAAATACCAGCAATGACTTTTGAAGGTATATGTCTTGTTATTTCTCCATTAGTAGCCCTTATGCAGGATCAAGTTTTTCAACTTCAAAAAAAAGAAATTAAAGCCATAGCTTTAACTGGAAGTATAAAACCTGATGACTTAATCCAGTTATTAGACAATTGCCAATATGGGAATTACAAGTTTCTATATCTATCTCCAGAACGATTAGAACAAGAATGGGTTTTAGAAAGAATAAAAAACCTACCTATTTCACTAATAGCAATAGATGAGGCACATTGTGTATCGCAATGGGGACATGATTTTAGGCCTTCATACTTAAAGATTAAAAATCTAAAGACATTTTTTTCTAAAACACCTTTTATTGCTGTTACTGCTTCTGCAACACCTGAAGTACAACAAGACATCATTAGTTTATTAGGCTTAGAAACCCCTAATATCTTCAAAAAGTCTTTTGAAAGAGAAAATTTAGGATATCATATTATAAAATATGAAGACAAACTTTATAAACTCAAACAAATTCTTGAAAAAAATCCTGAACCTAGTATTATCTATGTTCGAAATAGAAAGTATTGCCACGAATATTCCGAAAGTTTAAAGAATTTAGGTTTCAAAACTACATTCTACCACGGCGGGCTACCATCAAAAGAGAAAGAGGTTAATATGAATCTATGGATGACTGAAAAAAATCCCGTTATGATTGCCACAAGTGCTTTTGGAATGGGAATAGACAAACCTAATGTCAAAACTGTCATTCATATTAATTTACCCGAAAACTTAGAAAGTTATTATCAAGAAGCTGGTAGAGCTGGTAGAAATGGCGAAAAATCTTTTGCGATTCTTATCTCATCTCCTTCAGATGTAATTCAGGCAGAAGCTCAATTTATATCAGTACTACCTGATGTAACTTTCCTAAAAGATGTTTATATAAAACTATGTAATTATTTTCAAATAGCCTATGGCGAAGGTATTGGTCTTGAATTTCCTTTCAATCTGAATCAATTTTGCAATCTATATAAACTTCCTGTTCTTAAAGTTTTTAATTCATTACAATTTCTGGATCGTCAAAGCATTATTTCTTTGACCAATGAGCAATCTGAAAAAGTACAAATAAAATTTACTATTCCTTCTCGTGAAGTAATTCGATATATCAGTCTAAATCCAGAAGACGAACCTATTTTAAGCAGTTTACTTCGCAACTACCCTGGCGTATTTGATATTCAAACAAACATAAACACCACTTTTGTAGCTAAAAATGCGCAAAGCACAGAGGCTAACATCCTAAATTTACTTGAAAAATTAAACAAACTTGAAATAATAGAACTATTTTCAACCCAAAATGATTCAAAAATCACTTTTCTAGAAGTTCGTGAAGATGATAGAACTATAAATAGAATTGCTAAATATTTAGAAAAGCAAAACTTAAACAAGAAAAATCAATTAGCCTCTGTCGTTACCTATGTTTCAGATGAAAAGCAATGCAAAAATAGATTACTATTAACTTATTTTGGTGAAAAAGTAACTAAGGACTGTGGAATTTGCTCCTATTGTTTAAAATCAAAACAACCAATAAATTTAATAAACCTGAGAAATCACATCACAGAAGTATTGAAGGTGAGCCCTAAAACTTCTAGAGAACTTTCAGAAATTTTTTCTGCAAATGAAGAAGATATTTTAAACGTTTTAAAACAATTATTAGAACAACAAACAATCTCTATAAATAATAAAAATCAATTTTTATATAAATAATGAAGCCATTACGAATAGTTTTTATGGGTACGCCCGATTTTGCCGTTGGAATATTAGATGCAATCCTACAAAATAACAAACACGAAGTTGTAGGTGTTATAACAGCTCCCGACAAGCCCGCTGGTCGTGGTCAAAAAATAAAGTTCTCTGCCGTTAAGGAATATGCTATAGCCAAAGGTTTGAATTTACTACAACCCACAAATCTAAAAAGTGAAGAATTTCTTTCAGAATTAAAGTCGCTAAATGCTAATTTACAAATAGTAGTTGCTTTTAGAATGTTACCCGCAGTAGTATGGCAAATGCCTGAATTAGGAACTTTTAATTTACATGCATCACTATTACCCAATTATAGGGGAGCAGCTCCAATAAATTGGGCAATAATAAATGGTGAAACTAAAACAGGAGTTACTACATTCTTTATTGATGACAAAATAGATACTGGTGCAATGATTCTAAGCAAAGAAATAGATATCAAAGCAAACGAATCAGCAGGTGAATTACACGATAAATTAATGAATTTAGGTAAAGAAGCAGTTATTGAAACATTAGATTTAATCTCTAACGAAACTGTGAGTACAACAATTCAAAAAGATAGCCCTGAAATTAAAACAGCATATAAACTAAATCGAGAAAATTGTAGAATTGATTTTACCAAAGACATTGATACTATTTATAATTTAATTAGAGGACTTTCTCCTTATCCTGCTGCTTATTGTTTTATAAAAGACCTAAACGAAGAATGGAATGTCAAAATTTATGAAGCTGAGAAAGAAATTTACAATCATAAAAATCCAATTGGAAAACTAATAATAGAAAACAAGAAGATAAAAATAAGTGTAAACAATGGGTATTTAGTCGCTAATTCACTACAATTTCCAGGAAAAAGAAGAATGTCAGCACAAGAATTACTAAACGGTATGACTTTTTCCGATGAAACATTCGCATTTTAAAAGCTAAAAATCAAGAGAAAAACCAGTAAATACCGACAAAAAACACGTTTTATCAACACAAAATTCAAGTTATCAACAAATTTTACATTTTTTTCGCTAAAGTGTTGCACAGTAAGGAATTCCTGCTAAATTTGTAATAATAACAAGAATTATTAACCAATCAATTAATAACTATTATGAACAAATCAGATTTAATCGATGCTATTGCTGCTGATGCAGGAATCACAAAAGCAGCTGCAAAAGCAGCTTTAGAATCTTTCTTAGGAAATGTTGAAGGTACACTTAAAAAAGGTGGAAGAGTTTCTCTAGTAGGATTCGGATCTTGGTCAGTTTCAAAAAGAGCTGCTAGAGAAGGAAGAAACCCTCAAACTGGAAAAACTATCAAAATTGCTGCTAAAAATGTAGTTAAATTTAAAGCAGGTGCTGATTTAGAAGGATCAGTTAACAAATAGTAATTTAACATATATAAAAAAAAGTCACGCATGCGTGGCTTTTTTTTTACACTTTTCGGTAATATTATTTGCAACATAAATATATTTTTTATTAAATTTAAGCAAACTCTTAATCTTCTTGTTATGATTTCAGTAAAACCAAGAAAAGGAAATTTGCTTATTGCAGAGCCTACAATAACTGGCGATATATCTTTTAATAGATCTGTTGTATTACTTGCTGACCATAACGAGGACGGGTCGGTAGGATTTATTCTAAATAAGCCATTACGATACACCCTACACGATTTAATTCCTGAAATAGCTGCTGGGTTCAAAATTTACAATGGAGGTCCTATAGAGCAAGATAATCTATATTTTATTCATAATATCCCTCAACTCATTTCTGGGAGTATAGAAATAGCAGAAGGAATTTATTGGGGTGGTAACTTTGAAGAGACAAAAAACCTAATCAATCAAGGTAAAGTTACAAGAAACAATATTCGTTTTTTTCTTGGTTATTCAGGTTGGGATGCACAACAGTTACAAAACGAAGTAGAATGTCATTCTTGGATTATTTCTGAAAATGATTTACGAAATAAAATAATTGGAAAATCATCAACCGATTTCTGGAAAGAAAAAATAAAACAACAAGGCGGTGACTACTTAATTTGGTCAAATGCACCTGAAAACCCAATTTATAATTAATTAAGTCTAATTTTAATATTCAATTTTTGTGTTAGCTGTTCTGAAATATCTGATTGAAATTCTTTTTTACGGTATCTTGTTACTGGTTGAATTCCTTTTATCACATTTGTTATAAATAATTCATCCGCTTTCTGTAAATCAAATGGAGAAATTGACTTTTCTTCCACCGAAATATTTTCAATAGTTTTTGCTATATCTAGTATTTGCTTTCTCATTATACCATTCAAACAGCCATCAGAAACTGGAGGCGTGCTCAAAATACCGTCTTTAAGCATAAAGATATTACCATTTAAGGCTTCTATCACATTTTTTTCATTGTTTAATAACAAACAGTTAGCTAAACCATTTTCTTTAGCATAAATGCTCCCTAAAACATTTATAACCCTATTTGTTGTTTTAATGGAAGACAATAACTGTTTTGATATAGTAAAATCTTTATACAAATCAACTTCGTAATCAGAAGAAACAAAATCATACAACGGATTTTCTAATTCAGAAACAGAGATTACATAATTTATGTCATTTACAACAGGATTATAAAGCCCACCATCTTGACGATAAACAGTAATACGAACTCTAGAAGAATTAATTAAATTTTCGGCACGTGTATAATCCAAGATTTCATTTTCAAAAAACTCTAAGGTAAAATTCATAGGAATTTCCATCCTTAAAATACGCATTGAAGACATTAATCTAAAATAATGATCTTCTAAAAATAAAACTTTACCATCTAAAACTTTAACAGTTTCAAAAACTGCGTCGCCAAAAAGAAAACCTCGATTAGTTTGAATAGAACTAAATTGCATAAAAAATCCCGATAAAATCGGGACAAATATAAGTCATAATTATTTCTAAACAGAACCAATCACGTGTTTTAAATCGGAAATTTGATTTTCCCATAACATCCTTGCTTCTTCAAGATCTTCTTCTTGAGCAAAATCTACAATCATTAGAGAAACATCTTTAGTAATATCGTCTTCTAAAATTCTCAATTCGAAATAATATTCTGTATCCTTATTATCATCATCAACCCACTTGAATTTAATCTTTTCACCAGTTTTCTTAGAAAAAAGTCGGGCTTTTTCTTCCGAATCATCCCACGTAAAAGTAAAAAACTCTCCTCGTGAATTTACATTATCTGCAAACCATTCTTGTAAGCCTGAAGGTGTTGATATATATTGATATAATAACTGCGGTGATGAATGGATTGGAAACTCCAACTCATAGCGAACTTTACTGTCCATATTTTGATTTTTTTGGCAATATATAGAATAATCGTATTTAAAAAAAATATTTTTCATCTATTTTTTTGTACTGTTTTTTCTTTAATTTTTTTTTAAAAAATATTTGCATCCTCTAAATTAAGTATTATATTTGCACCCGCATTCAAGCAGATGCAGTAACCGAAAAATGGCGAGGTAGCTCAGTCGGTTAGAGCGCAGGATTCATAACCCTGAGGTCACGGGTTCAACTCCCGTCTTCGCTACAAAAAATTAAGCCCTAACTAATCAGATAGTTAGGGTTTTTTTATTCGTAAAACTTCTTTATAACGAATCCTAAATTTGGATTTGAATGAGAATAATTTTCAAATAAAGCACAAAAGACTATCCTAAAAAGGTCTTAATCTTGTCATTATAATAAAAAAAAATCACATAACACTTGATTATGTGATTTCTTCTTTATACAAACTTGACGTTTATTTTGACTTTTCAGACTTCGATTAATGTTCTAACGAAGCTAAATATCTCTCTGCATCTAAAGCAGCCATACATCCTGTTCCAGCAGCTGTAATTGCCTGTCTGTAAACGTGATCTGCCGCATCACCTCCAACAAATACTCCAGGCACATTTGTCTTTGAAGTCCCTGGTGTATTCACTATATAACCTGTTTCATCTAAAGTGATGTAATCTTTAAAAATATCAGTATTTGGTTTATGTCCTATCGCAACAAAGAAACCTGTTGCAGGAATCTCTTTGGTTTCGTTAGTCAATCTGTTTTTTACCCTAACACCTGTAACAACTTGTCCATCTCCTAAAACCTCATCTGTTTCGGTATTCATCAAAATTTCGATGTTCTCCGTTTTTCTAACTCGATCTTCCATAATTTTAGATGCTCTAAACTGTTCGCTACGTACTAACATAGTAACTTTTTTACATAGCTTAGCAAGATAATGCGCTTCTTCACAAGCACTATCCCCTGCTCCAACAATTACAACCTCTTGGTTTCTATAGAAAAAACCATCACAAACAGCACAAGCTGATACTCCTCCTCCTAAATTCAAATAATGTTGTTCTGAAGGCAAGCCTAAATATTTAGCAGAAGCTCCTGTTGAGATTATCACTGTTTCACAATGCAATTCTTTAGAATCATTAATCCACACTTTATGTATTGGTCCTGAAAAATCAACTTTTGTAGCCCAACCATCACGAATATCTGTTCCAAATCTTTTTGCTTGTTCTTGCAGTTGAATCATCATTTCTGGTCCAGTTATTCCTTCTGGGTAACCAGGGAAATTTTCCACTTCATTTGTAGTGGTAAGCTGACCTCCAGGTTGAGTCCCTTGGTATAAAACTGGATTCATATTTGCTCTAGCAGCATATATAGCAGCTGTATAACCAGCTGGTCCTGAACCTATAATAAGGCACTTTATTTTTTCGATAGTATCTGACATAAATAATAAAATTTTGGTTCCAAAAATAAAGAATTTGAAATTGTTAAGAGTGTAACTTAAGTTACAGTTTTCAATAGTTTTATAAACAATTTCTATTTTTGTTTAAAAAAAACAAAAAAGTCTTTTTTTAATAAAAAAAGTTGTTATATTTGCACCCGCTTTCGGGGTGTAGCGTAGCCCGGTCATCGCGCCTGGTTTGGGACCAGGAGGTCGCAGGTTCGAATCCTGCCACCCCGACGAAAGTAAAAAGGCTTCTTATAAATTAAGAAGCCTTTTTTTTATTTCAATAATCTATACACTGGATATTGCAAATATGCTTTTTCGTGGTATTTTGACATTTTATAGATAAAATCCAATTGTGCTTCTGGATTATTTGCAAAAGCAGTGTCATATTTCATTTTCTCATCCATTTTTTCTTTTATATATGGATTCTCTTTAAGTATCTCTACAGCTAAATCTTCAAAAAGATAATCTGAATAACCTTCTTTTTGTTGCAAAATAGAATCAAAAAAATTCCAATTAAAAAAAGAATCTATAGCTTCTGGTTCTAATGTTTCTAAAAGATATTTTACACCGTTTTGGTTAGTTGTAAACACATAATCCCCTTTACTACATTTTATTTTCTGAATTGAAGAAATAACTTTGGTATTTTTATGTAAATAATGCCCTTCATATGCAGAATTTACGGTTTTAAAATCTTTAACCTTATAAGTCTCAAGTTCGATAACTGTATCTTTTTTTAGTTGAGTATAACTAATATGATTCTTTTTTAATACATCTATAATTGTCCACCATCCTTGAGGAATCACATAGGCAGCAGGAATAACGACTTCATTAGATCCTTTATAATTAGTGTAATAATCTATTTGCTTTTTGTAAGGTTTACTTCTATCGTAATACAATCTACTACCTGTTGTTACATCACTCCTTTTCATGGAAGATTCATAACCTAAAAAATCCATTCTAACTACTTTAGAAGAATCTACTTCCCATTGTAATGGATACTTTACTTTAGAAGAATAATCACTTCTATTTTTTAATCTTGCATCTTTAATTTCATTATGATGACTATCTACATAATCAAGGGTTTCAATCATAAAATCATAAGTTGCTTTTACTCTACTAGAATAATTTTTCCACATATGTGTTTCAACGACATACCCTATTGTATTAAACAGCGAAGTATATCCAGTGGTGTATCGAGGTGAATCATAAAATTGTGAAAAACCTTTATCTGGAGTATCTCCCCACACATTCACATACGGACTTGTATCAATCCCTTTTTGTTTCAATTTAGCAACGATTGCTGGAGTCATTTTGTTTTGCATATAACCACCTAGCTCCTTTCCTAACCTTGAAGGTTCTGTTTGTATATAGGTAAGAATGTATTGATAATCGGCTCCATTACTCACATGATTATCTATAAAAACATCTGGATTTAACTTATGAAATATTTCTATCAAACTTTTAGCGTTTTTTGTATCGACTTTGATCATATCTCTATTTAAATCAAAATTCCTAGCATTACCTCTAAAACCATATTCTTCAGGACCATTTTGATTAACTCTAGAAGTAGAATTCCTATTCAACATACCTCCTATATTGTAAACAGGTATTGTTACCACTATAGTATTCTTAGGCGCTTTAATTTTACCTAAGGCTAAATCCCTAAATAACTGCATCGTTGCATCTACACCATCTGGTTCTCCAGCATGTATGGCATTATTAATCAATATAACGGCTTTTTCTTTTTGAGGCATTGGGAATTTAGTTTTAGCATCCGAATCAAAGAGTACCATATGCAAGGGTAAACCACTATCCGTTTTACCACATTCTTCCATTTTAATAGAAATGAAATCGTGATCTAATTCTTTAAAAAAAGTTATTGCTTGCTCATAAGTAGAAGACTGATTACCATTTCCTTTTTCAAAAAATGTTTGATATCGCTTTTGTCCTAAACAAAAAAAGGTGACAAAAAATGCCACCATTACTAACTTATTTCTCATTTTTAACTATTACAGATGGTGGAACAAGGACTTTATAATTCCCTCCATTTCTAATTACATCACGAACTATACTTGAAGATATAAACGAAGTATTTGCAGCTGTCAATAAAAATACGGTATCTATTTTAGACAATAATTTATTGGTATGAGCAATTGCTTTTTCAAATTCAAAATCGGCAGGGTTACGCAACCCACGCAAAATAAAATCGGCCTCCATTTTTTTACAAAGATCTGTTGTTAACCCTTCATAAGTAATGACTGAGATTTTATCTTCATATTTAAAGGCTTCTTCTATAAATTTTTTTCGCTCCTCAAGCGTAAACATATACTTTTTATCGGCATTGACACCAATTGCAATTATAATTTCGTCAAATAAAGGTAAACTACGCTCTATTATATCGATATGTCCTAAAGTGATAGGGTCAAAAGACCCTGGAAAAATGGCTTTGCGCATATTATTTTTTTCTTCTTATATTGGTAATTGAATCCTTCTCATACAATTCTTTCAACCTCTTTTTCGTAATTCCAAAAACATCTTTTGAATAATATTTTTCATCTTCATATTTAAAGGAACCTAATCCTTTTTCAAATTCATAATTATTAAATCTAACAAAAACCGAATCATTCTTTACACTTTGGACCTTCAAAAGAGTTTCAAAATCTTCAGTTTTTGGTGATTTCATAAAATAAACATCATTTGCTTGGGGGCTTTCTATAAAAACTTTTTCTTCATTTTTATCTTCAATATATATTTTGACAAAACAAAACACAATCCATAAAACTAAAGGTATAAAAATACTCCCACCGATATACATCCAAAGTGGATATTTAGGTTTTCCTAAATTCTGATATTCGAATTCTATTGCCTTTTTCATTTCTGATGTTGCTAAATTTTCATTGTATAAACTTCTACAATGTGAGCATTCATAAACGACTTCTCTTTTTGAAGGCAACATAGGAATCCAAAAAAAATGCGAATATATTCCGTAAACTTTATATTTACAATTTGTATCATTACAGTAAGGACAACTTATATTTTTAAGTTGTCCTTCCATAATAATCTTACTTCTTTCTCCTGAAATATAAAACATTATTTAATCTCTATCTATGTTTACTATACTATCTTTTGCGTGAAATTGAATTATCTCTTCTTTTGAAAAAGCAGTCTTCTGATTGGTATAATTTTCAGGTTTATCAATTCTATTTATTTTATCTTGTCTGCCAATAGTATAATCGTTTATAGTAAAATAAACACTATCATTAGAAACTTTATCTACCCGTAATGTTGTAAACTGATTATCTTCTCTAATCGTATAAACATCTCCTACTAAAGGTTTCTTTACATAATCAGCAGTATTGGATTCGTTATTTTTATGATAAAGATATACTCCTAAAACAATCAAAGGGATAACAACTAAACCTGAATAAGTCCATAATGGAAATTTAATTACCCCATTTAATTCAATATCAGCATCAATTTTATTTTCAATAGCATTACTAAAATCTGATTCTCCAAATGTTTTCTTGCAATTTTTGCATTCAGCAAATTTTACTTTTTTTAATGGAAAAAAAGGTAAAATACCAACAAAAAAATATTTACCATAAACTGAATAAATCATATCAACTTCCTGTTGACAACTCGTGCATTTGACCTCATTGATTACTCCATTTTTTAAATTTGCAGCCTTAGTTCCAAATCTTGTCATATATCTGTAATTTTAAATTTAATTACAAAGAAAAATAAATACTACATTTTATCAAAGAATAAAAATTTTAGAATTAATACAATTTATAAAATATAGGGTTCAATTCTTTATTTTAAAGTTAACTCAATAGCATTAGTAAATAAATCTTGAAGAGAAATTCCTGCTTCACGAGCTTGTTGCGGTATCAAACTCTCATTTGTTAACCCTGGAATAGTATTCATTTCTAACATATGCGGTTCCCCGTTTACTAAAATATATTCACTTCGAGAAAAACCACTCATTTTTAATACTTCATAAGCTTTTTTTGCTACTTCTCTAACTCTTTGCTCAATTTCAGGAGTTAAACGAGCTGGAGTAATTTCCTGAGATTTCCCTAAATATTTAGCTTCATAATCGAAGAAATCATTTTCAGAGACTATTTCTGTAATTGGTAGTACTATTATTTCTTCTTTATAATTAATGACACCCACAGAAACTTCGGTTCCATCTAAAAAGCTTTCTATTATAATTTCATTATCTTCTTTATAAGCATTTTCAACAGCCGTTAGAAAATCTTCTTTCTTATGAACTTTTGAAATTCCAAAACTTGAACCCGATTTATTAGGTTTCACAAAACATGGAAGCCCTACTCTTTCTATAATTGCATCAACATTTACTTCATCTCCTAGATTCAAGTAAAAAGAAGTAGCTGTTTTTATTCCATACGGTTTAAGTACTGAAAGTAAATCACGTTTATTAAATGTCAAGGCAGCTTGATAATAGTCGCAAGAAGTTTGCTTAATACCTAATAATTCAAAATAGGCTTGCATCAGACCATCTTCACCAGGTGTTCCGTGAATAGCATTAAAAACGCCATCAAAAGTTATTTTTTTTCCATCGACAACTACTGAAAAATCATTTTTATCTATTGCAAATTCATTATCGTTATCATCAACATACACCCATTTTTCTTTAAAAATATGGATTCTATATCCAATAAATTTTGATTTATCTAAATTTTGATAAACTACATTTCCGCTTTTGAGTGAAATTTGGTACTCGCTTGAGTAACCTCCCATAATAATGGCAATATTTTTCATTTATTTGTATTTATTGTTTTGTCCCTGAGACAATTGTCTTTATCTTTAACACTTTCTTCTAGAAAGTAAATATATTAATTCTTTAATTTATTTGAACTTAAACAAAATTATCACTTTTTTTGAAATGATTTCACTTTAGTATTTTTATATCTTTGCAAAGTACGATTGTTTGAATTCAAACAAAAAAATCTAAAATTTAACTATGAGTTGGAAGCGTTTTTTACTAAGTTTTACTTTCTTTAAGCATCTCTTTTTTGCCTTAATAATTGTTTGTGTGGCTTTATTACTTTTTATGCAATGGATTGGATTCACCACAAACCACGGTCAAGAAATAACTGTTCCTAACTTAAGTAAAATGACGCTTGAACAAGCCGAAGAAAAACTAGATGAATTAGATTTAGATTATGAATTACTTGACACAGTAGATTATAATGCGGCTTTCCCTAAATTATCTATTGTGCAACAGGATCCAAAAGCTGGAACAAAAGTTAAAGAGAATAGGGTTATTTATGTTAAAATAAATGCTTCGGAATATTCAAAAGTACGTCTTCCTGATTTAATCCAAAAAACCTACCGACAAGCTGTTCCAACTCTAAATGCGTTAGGATTACAAGTTGGCGACACTACATATGTTCCTAATTTAGGAAAAGATATGGTATTAGAAATGAAATATAATGGACAAACTATAAAACCTGGTCAACAAGTTTTAAAAATGTCTAAAATCAGTTTAGTTTTAGGTGATGGAAAAGTAGGTTTTGAAGACGAAACAAATCCTGAAAATAATCCTGAAGCAACAGATTCTATTACGCAATAAAAATGGGAATCACTTTTATCGAAAGAGAAAAAGACGAATTAGAAGATGATTTATTTGAACACTATAAATTCATCTCACCAAAAGGACAATCTATTGTTCGTGTAGATAAATTTTTGCTTCAACTTATCGAGAATACAACTCGAAATAAAATTCAACAAGCTGCTGAAAGAGGTAATATTTTTGCAAATGGACTACCTGTCAAGTCAAATTATAAAGTAAAACCACTTGACGAAATAAAAGTAATGCTTGCTCATCCTCCTTTTGAGAATCGAGTAGATCCTGAAAATATTCCTCTAGATATAGTCTATGAAGATGAAGCATTGCTTCTAATAAATAAGCCTGCAGGATTAGTTGTACATCCTGGTCATGGTAATTATACAGGAACATTAGTCAATGCACTAGCTTATCATTTTGAAAACCTTCCTATGAACAGTAGTGAAAGACCTGGTCTTGTTCATCGTATAGATAAAGATACTAGTGGTTTGTTAGTTATTGCTAAAACAGATCAAGCAATGGCTTATCTAGCAAAACAATTTGAGGATAAAACAACAGAACGTGAATATGTTGCAATTGTATGGGGCAATGTAAAAGAGGATTCTGGCACTATAGAAGGTAATTTAGCACGCCATACAAAAGACAGAATGCAAATGGCTGTTTATGATGATCCTAACATAGGTAAACCTGCCATAACACATTATAAAGTCATAGAGCGTTTTAATTATGTAACTGTTGTTTCATGCATTTTAGAAACAGGTCGCACGCATCAAATTCGCGCACATATGAAACACATTGGTCACCCATTGTTTAATGATGAGAGATATGGTGGCAATTTAATATTAAAGGGTACCACATTTACTAAATACAAACAGTTTGTTGAAAACTGCTTTAAAATTTTACCAAGACAAGCATTACATGCAAAAACTCTTGGTTTTGAACACCCTGTATCTAAAGAGTATATGCGTTTTGATACAGAATTACCTCAAGACATTCAAGATTGTATAGAAAAGTGGAGAAATTATTCTAAAGTAAATCAATTAGAAACAGAACAATAAAGTATGGGAAATCATAGTTTACGTAAAGATATGACTTGCTTAAATTGCGGTCACGTAGTTGAAAAACGTTTCTGTCCGAACTGTGGTCAAGAAAATAAGGAGACAAAAGAATCTTTTCACTTTTTATTTACTCATACTGTTGAAGATATTGTTCATTATGATAGTGGTTTTTGGAAAACTATTAAATATTTACTTCTTTATCCAGGCAAATTAACTATTGAATATTTAGCTGGGAAAAGAAAAACGTATGTTCCTCCCGTTAAATTATATATTTTTATCAGTTTCATTACTTTTTTTATTATACCTATCATTGCTAAGTACGATAAGGATGTCGTTGTTGTTGAAAAAACAGAAACACAAAATGAGGTTTCTAACTTAAAAAATCATTCTAATGAATCTGATATAAAATTAAATGTAACTGGTTTAGATTTAAAAAGTTACGATTCTATTCAGAATACATTATCTGAAGATAAAAAAGACAATCTTCTCAAATACTGGGCTACAAAAAGCATATTAACATTTGAAAAAAACAGCAGTAATGAGAATTTTTCCGAAAAAGTTTTAGAGGCTTTTTTTCATAACTTACCAAAGGCGTTCTTTATATTAATGCCTCTTTTCGCCCTTATTCTATGGTTATTTCATGATAAAAAAAAATGGTATTACTTTGACCATGGTATTTTTACATTGCACTATTCCTCTATGTTACTTTTAACTGTAACCATTTATACATTAATAGAATTTATTTTTGACAAAATAAATATCACATTTTTTAATGAATTACTAAATTATATCACTTTTGGAATGTTACTTTGGTGGGTAATTTATTTTTATAGTTCATACAAAAAGTTTTATCAACAATCTAAATATATATTAAGTCTAAAATTAATTTCAATATTTTTTATAAATCTACTTTTAGTAACGATTATACTGATTTTATTCTTTATCTATAGCACCTTAAATGTTAAGTAAATCTTATAACTTTTCGTAATTCAATTTATTTGTATAAATTAGCCCTAAAGACCAACCCCAAAAAAGTAAATGAAAAAAATTATAATTTCTGCAATTTTACTTTCAAGTATTTATTCTTGCAAAACTGCACAAAAGAACCCTACAACTAGTCCTGTTGCTGTTGTTGAAAATTCTACTGTAACTGCCCTTAACCCAAACATAATCAAGTACAGTTCACTCATAACTGCTGCTGATTTAAAAAAACATCTTTATATAGTAGCTTCAGATGAAATGGGTGGAAGAGATACAGGAACAGAAGGACAAAAAAAAGCAGGAAAATATCTTATAGAAACCTATAAGAACAATAACATTCCTTTCCCTAAAAATTCTACCACATATTATCAATATGTATCAGCAGAATTTATGAACAAGCCATATGGTGATAATTTGCCCGATTCTGAAAACATTTGGGCTTTTATAGAAGGCTCTGAAAAACCTGATGAAATCGTAGTTGTTTCTGCTCATTATGATCACATAGGAACAAAAAATGGCGAAGTATATAATGGTGCAGATGATGATGGTTCTGGAACCGTAGCTTTATTAGAGATTGCTAAAGCATTTCAAAAAGCAAAAGAAGAAGGAAATGGACCAAAACGCTCTATTTTATTTCTGCACGTTACTGGCGAAGAACATGGATTACATGGATCTAGATACTATTCAGAAAATCCTTTATTCCCGCTTGCAAATACTGTTGTTGATATCAATATTGATATGATTGGACGACGAGATGATTTTCACAAAGACTCTAACAATTATATTTACCTAATTGGTTCAGATTACTTATCTACAGATTTATTTAAAGCTTGTGAAGAAGCTAATAAATATGTTAATCTAAAAATAGATTATAAATACAATGATAAAAAAGATCCTAATCGTTTTTATTATCGTTCAGATCATTACAATTTTGCCAAACATAACATCCCTTCGGTTTTTTTATTTAATGGCACCCATGCAGATTACCATCAAGCATCTGACGAACCAGATAAAATTGAATTTGATGCTTTAGAAAAAAGAACTAAACTAGCTTTTTCCATTGCTTGGGATATGGCTAATAGAGACAAAAGACCAGTTGTAGATAAATTGTAAACAAAACAGAATATTAACCCTTGAATTGATTAGAAATATTTTAACCAATTCAAGGGTTTTTATTTTCAATACATTTTCAAATAATTCTAAACTAGATTTAACCTAAATTAACCCTTAGGTTAAAAAAACTTCCCATCTACATAATACCACTGTTCGCCTTGTTTTTTAAATGTAGATTTTTCATGATGACAATGTGATTGTAAACCATTATCTATGAAATAAGTCTTAAACTCAACAGTTTTTTCAGTTACTTCCACTATTTCTAGCTTCAGCCAACTATTCTGTGTTGCCCAAGTAAGTATTTCTTTTTTATTATGAAACTTTCGAGTCGAAATATGAGTAGTTGCTAATAAATAATCTGCGTTATGAGTACAATAAGCACTATAACGTGATCTCATCAATGCTTCTGCTGTAGGAACCTTCTGAATCCCTAACAAGTAAGGTTCACAACAATCTTCAAATGCTAAATTTGAACAACAGTAACAGGTTTTCATTTTTTTAATTTAATTCTCTTAATTTATTGTGGTCGAACTTGAATTTCCTTTTAGTAAATGAATACTCACTGTAGCAAAATCTGTATTAGGAAAACGCTGAAAAAATCTAGAATCACTCTCTAAACCAACTTTTCCAACAATTTTTAGAAACTCATTGATTTCAATAATATATTGATCCGACAAACCGTGTGTTACATCATAAGCTGTTGCGGCAGTTTTACCGATATTTCGAGCAACAATTGCAGGATTGACTGTATGTAATTCAATTAACAACAAACCGAATTTTTGAACATACTTAGCCCATTTTTCAAAATGTTCCAACAAGTTTACTGCTACAGAATTATTTGACAGCAATTTTCCTCTAAAGGCAAATGCTCCAGTAGAATCGCTTTGGATACTATATTTATCTTTCGGATCATTCCAAATACGATTATGATCTAAAAAAGTTCTTACATTCAATAGGTCTTTCAAATCAATATTATAGTTTTCGTGCAAATCGTGAGCTAGTAAATCAGGATTGCTAATATCTCCCCAAATCACTTTTGCCCATATGTCAGCTTTAATTAAATTGGCGCGAGTAACTTTTAATGCTACTTGATTATAGTCGGCTCCCACCAAAAAAAGTGGATGTTCCTCCAGCATTTTGCCTCTTAACGTTTGTCTTTCGATAACATTGAATATGTGTTGCAAAAAAGCACCATTTCCGCATCCCATATCTAAAATTCCTTTAGGTTGTTCGGTAATTGGTCTATTAAACAAATCAATTATAATTTCGTCAATCACCTTAAAATAAGTACTGTGTGCTCCTCCACTTCCCCAAACATTCATTTCTCTATTCACATGGATTTCTGCTTCATTGACAGCAATATCACGAAGTTTATTTGGGTCACCTAACAATAACATTTCAATATTTTTCAACATTGGTAAATAAGAAACAGTCACCCCATATGCCGAAGCTCTTTTAGCAAAAAACAAGCCTTCTTCAGTAAATTGATATTTGCCATTCTTTTCCTTAAACCAACCAAGAGAAGCAAAAAAATCCAACATTATCGCAAAAGCCTCTGGTTCCTTATGAAATTCATCAGCACTAAATGAGGTTTCCATAAAATATTTATGAAACATTCCTGTCATTCCAAGATTAACAATTAATGGAGCTACTAAAAATCCTTCAATATGTTTTACAGTTTGATATTGAATTTTACCTTCTAAAGTTTCAACATCAAAATTTGTTGCCATCAAATTTTGATATTTAGTAAATAGTGGTTTTAATATTGAGATAGAATTGCTATTAATAGCATTGGCAGTAAAAACATCTGTCGTAAAAAGAGTTTTAGCAACTTCATTATAAGTACCAAACAGAGAAAAAGCGATTTCAGATTTCTCATTAACTGAGACAACAATTTCATTTAATTCATTATCAACTTGATAGTCTAAAAAACCTTGAGAAGCTAATGCTCTTAATGCAACTGCTAAATAACCATCATTTGTTTTAAACTTATCTGAAATTTCAGCAAGTTTAAGTTGTTGTTTTTCGAGTATAAAATCAGTAATTTTTCTTTCTTGAAAAATAGAAGCAATAGGTATTACAACAATTCCGTCCAGATGACGAAAAATAGATTCTCTTAGTTGTGTTGCTGTCATTAACTTATTTATTGTTTGTTGAATACCAAATATATCATTTTAAACTTATATTAACAATTAGAAAATATTTTCACAAAACAAACTCTTATCAAGATAAAAAACATAAAAAAGAATTTATTACTTGAATCTAAGATCTCAAATACAAACAAAACAATAAAAATGATTTATGAAGTAGGATTTTCATTTAAGAAATACATTAAATTTGTAACCTACTTTTATGAATATGAAAGATAATCGACTTAAAAAATATTTTACCAACTTCGATAGTCAACTAATCGAAGAGATTGAAAAGAATGCTACAATAAAATCATTTGAAGCGGGTGAAATTCTTATGCGTTCTGGTCAATACATTAAAAATACAGTTTTAGTAATGAGTGGTAAAGTAAAAATTTACCGTGAGGATGAAGATGGCGGTGAATTCTTTATGTATTATCTACAACCAGGTCAAGCATGTGCAATTTCAATGATTTGTGCAACTAAACAAGAAACCAGTGCAATAATGGCAAAAATAGTTGAGGATGCAGAATTACTTATGATTCCACTTACTCTAATGGAAAAATGGATGAGTCAAAATCGCTCATGGTATGAGTTTGTTGTTGAAACCTATCGCAGTCGCTTTGAAGAAGTTCTATCTGTCATTGATAGCATTGCTTTCAAAGCGATGGATGAACGTTTAGAGTTTTATTTAAAAAGACATTTAGAGACTTGCGACTGTAATGATGTAAAATTATCTCATTTGGAAATCGCTACAGATTTAAATACATCTAGAGAAGTTATTTCAAGGTTACTTAAAAAAATGGAGCAAAAAGGACTAGTAAAACTTCATCGAAGTCATATCGAAATACTTTTCAAAAAGTGATAATAATCACTTTTTAACTTTCATATAAAATCTAATTTTACCAAAAATAAAACTATGCAAATAGAACAAATATATACAGGATGTTTAGCTCAAGGCGCTTATTATATAACTTCAAATAAAGAAGCTGTTATTATAGATCCATTGAGAGAAATCCAACCTTATTTAGAGAGATTAGAAAGAGATGGTGTTACCTTAAAATTTATTTTTGAAACACATTTTCACGCAGATTTTGTTTCAGGACATTTAGATTTAAGCAAAGAAACGGGAGCTCTAATCGTTTATGGCCCTACAGCAAAACCTAATTTTGACAGCATTATTGCTGAAGACAATCAAATTTTTGAAATTGGTAATATAAAAATTAAAGTATTACACACTCCAGGGCATACAATGGAAAGTAGTACTTATTTACTAATTGACGAAAACGGAAAAGAACACGCTATTTTTTCTGGAGACACCTTATTTATAGGAGATGTAGGACGTCCTGATTTAGCGCAAAAAGCAGCCAATAAAACACAAGAAGAATTAGCAGGAATCTTATATCATTCTTTACGCAATAAAATTATGACATTACCTGATGATGTAATTGTCTATCCAGCACATGGTGCAGGAAGCGCATGTGGTAAAAATATGAGTAAAGAAACTTTTTCTACTATTGGCGAACAAAAAGTAAAAAACTATGCTTTACGTGCATCTATGACAGAAAGCGAATTTATAACCGAAGTACTAGATGGATTAACTCCTCCTCCAGCCTATTTCGGAATGAATGTTACAATGAACAAAACTGGTTATAAAAGCTTTGAGTCAGTTTTAAGCAACGGACTTAAATCACTAGACGCAAATCAATTTGAACAAATTGCTAATTCTACCGATGCTATAATTCTAGATACTCGTCCTGCTCAAATTTTTTATAAATCTTTTATTCCACAATCAATAAACATAGGAATAGGTGGTGATTTTGCACCTTGGGTAGGAACTTTAATTGCAGATGTAAACCAAGCTATTTTAATTGTTTGCGAACCAGGTAAAGAAGAAGAAACCGTTACCAGACTAAGTAGAGTTGGCTTCGATAACATTCTTGGACACCTTAAAGATGGCTATGCCTCTTGGATTGATGCCAACAAAGAAACAGATACTATTCATAGAATATCAGCAGAAGAATTTGCTACAAAAGTAGATATCGAAAAAGATATGGTCATAGATGTACGCAAAGAAAATGAATATAATGCAGAGCATCTTGATGAAGCTTATAGCAAACCATTAGCATTCATCAACAATTGGATTAATGAATTAGATCCTAAAGAACATTTTTATATCCATTGTGCTGGTGGCTATAGAAGTATGATTGCTGCTTCAATCCTCCAAGCCAGAGGATACAGAAATTTTACAGAAATTGATGGTGGGTTTAATGCAATAGCAAAAACAGATTTGCCTAAATCAGATTTTGTATGTCAAAGTAAAGTGCTTTAATTATGAAAAAAATAGTATTCACAAACTGGCATTTGATGCGTTTTATCCGATTATTTTTTGGATTATTTTTAATTTTTCAAGGAATTGAAACGCGTCAATGGTTCTTTTTTGCATTCTCAATATTTTTTCTCTTTCAAGCATTATTCAATCAAGGTTGTGGTGCTAATGGATGTGAAATACCTCAAAATAATAAAAAAAATGACTGATACCTTTCAAAATATAATAAACAGTGAAAAACCAGTTCTTATAGACTTTTTTGCAACTTGGTGTGGCCCTTGTCAAATGCTTGCTCCAGTGCTAAAAGATGTCAAAGAAAATCTTGGAGAAAAGGTTTCTATTATCAAAATCGATGTGGACAAAAACCAAGAATTAGCTTCAAAATTTCAAGTCAGAGGAGTACCAACAATGATGTTGTTTCAAAAAGGGCAACAGCTCTGGAGACAATCTGGTGTTTTATCAAAAGAAGAAATTATAAATACCATTAACCAAAAAAGCTTATAGTAATGTTAAATTGTATTTTTTTAACATTTCTATAAACTATATTTGAAATAAGTAACCTTTTAACACAATACAAATGAAAAAAGTAATTGCACTAGTTGCTGTTTTTGCATTATTTACATTAAATGCATCAGCTCAAGAAGTAAAAAAAGATAAACAAGCTAAAACTGAGAAATCTTGTTCTAAAGAGAAATCTTGCTCTAAAGAAAAAAAATCTTGTTGTGCAGCAAAAGCTGAGAAAAAAGCTTAATTATATATTTTTAAGCGTATTAAAAGCATCTGATTTTCAGGTGCTTTTTTTGTATAATTCAAATAGATTAAATAACAATCCCTAAGCTTCGGACAAAAGAATAAATCAAAAAATTAACTTCATAAAAAAAGAGGCATTTATGCCTCTTGAAATTTTCATAACCTTAATTCGATATTCCCATAGTGGATGGAGCGTAATCGGTTTACTTCACTAAGTTTATATTTTTAAAGGTATTCAGTGATAAAAATTCATTGTTCGTGCTTCGCACGCAACGAAACCTTAACTATTAGCTGCTGTTTCTTTATTTTAGGTCAGTCATTTGTATAAATTGATATTCTTCTCTACTTCTGTATCCGTTTATTAAACTTTTTACATTTAATTTCAGAATTCCATTTTCGGTTATTTTTCCTTTATATTCTACTGTTCCAGATGCACTTGTCGTTGAGAAAAATATTTTATCATTTTTTATTTTATAGCTCCCAATAGATATGTCTTTCTTTTCCAAATTGAACCAAGTTTTTAAATCAGAAACAGTTGCGTCACAGTCAGTTCCAACACTTATTATTTTTTGATTTGGAAAAAACCTAATAAATGATTTCTCGCCTTCATCATCGTTTGCATAATTACATTTGGTTTCGTATATTCCATTGAAATTTAAAATTAGGCTCTTATTTTCTTGTCCAAAAACAGATGAACAAATAAAAAATAATAAAATTATCGTTTTCATAGGTTGCTGTTGTTTCAAAATTACTGCCAACGTTCCGCACGGCTTGGCTTGCCGTTGTGGCATTTTAGCACAGAACATCACAAATATAAACAAATTTTATGTTAGCAATTTACTTTCCAAAGAAGCCCGAAACCCACAATGGAGCCAAACCACTATTAACTGTTGTTTTTATTTTTCATACCCTTGTTTATTCGATTTATTCTTTTAATTTTGTAACCATTGTGTAAGGTTAAATAATTTGGTTATGAGTGAGTATTTGACACTTTCTGAAACTGCTGAATATATTGGTAAAAGTAAAGAAACTTTAAGACGTTGGGATAAAGAAGGCAAATTGTCTGCTGTTCGTGAACCAATGAGTAATTATAGAGTTTACAGAAAATCTGACATTGATAGTTTATTTTCTGATTTTTTAGATAAAAATGTTGAAGAAGAAATTTCAAATTATGTAAAACCTCACAACGAGTATACAGTTTTAGAACTTTTTGCTGGAGCTGGAGGATTAGCTGTTGGTATGGAAAAGGCTGGTTTAAAATGTGTTGCTTTAAATGAAATTGATAAATGGGCTTGTAATACTTTGAGGAAAAATCGTCCAAATTGGAATGTTTTAGAAGGCGATATTAAATCTTTTAGCTTTACCGAATATGAAAATAAAGTCGATATTGTAACAGGTGGATTTCCTTGTCAAGCATTCAGTTATGCTGGTAAAAAGTTAGGTTTAGCTGATGCAAGAGGGACTTTATTTTATGAATTTGCAAGAGTTGTAAAAGAAGTAAATCCTCCGATTTGTATAGGCGAAAATGTTCGTGGTTTATTAAGTCACGAAAATGGAAAAACACTTCAAGGGATGATTTCAATTTTAGATGAAATTGGTTATAATGTTGTTCCTGTTCAAGTTTTAAAAGCAATTAATTTCAATGTTCCACAGAAAAGGGAGCGTTTAATTTTGGTTGGAATTAGAAAGGATATTGATGTAAATTACGAATATCCAAAACCTTATAAAAGAGTTTATAATCTGATAGATGCTTTGAAAAAAGGAGATTTATTTGATTGTGATGTCCCAGAATCGGAAGGTTCAAAATATCCAAAAAGTAAAATAGATGTTTTAAAATTAGTCCCTCAAAAAGGATATTGGAGAGACTTGCCTTTGGAAATTCAAAAAGAATTTATGGGAGGAAGTTTTCATCTTGGTGGCGGAAAAACTGGAATTGCAAGAAGAATAGGTTGGGATGAACCTTGTTTGACATTAACTTGTAGTCCGGCACAAAAGCAAACTGAAAGATGTCACCCAGAAGAAACTCGACCATTTACAGTTAGAGAATATGCGAGAATTCAAACTTTTCCTGATGATTGGAAATTTGAAGGTTCAGTTGCACAACAATATAAACAAATTGGTAATGCCGTTCCTGTTAATTTAGGAAAGGAAGTTGGCTATTCTATCATTAAGTTTTTGAATAGTTATTACAATTTGTCAAAGCCCAAATAGTAACTATAATTTTCAAAAGTAATTTGGTCTAAAATAGTTTTTTTTGAAGTTTTAGTTTCCTTTTTGATTTCTTCTAATGCCGAATTTTCAGCATTAGATTTTGCCCTTTCGATAGAATTCAAATAATCACCAACCGCGATAGGAAGATTTTTATATAATTGAAAAAGTGCATCTTCTTTGCCCGAAAGTAAAGCATAAAATTGGTCGCCAGAAATTTTGTAAACTCTGCTATGGCTATATTCTTTTCCATTAATTTCGCCTTTCCAAAGTTCACAAAAACTACTTTTGGCTAAAACTTGAACCCAATAACATTTAGATTTTTTATAAGTATCAGCATATTTTGAAAGCTTTTGAAAAAGTGATTCTGCTGAACTACTATTCATTGTGTTGTGTTTGTTTTTGATATCGGCAAATAAAGTGTCGTCTTTTGCTTTAATATCAAATCCGCTTAATTTTCCAACTTCAAAACCTTTGATTCCTCCTAAAATTTGTTCGTGGAAAGTTCCAATAGAATTATTTATGGATTTGTCAATTTGGCGTAAAATTTCAGCTTGTATCAAACTTTCTTCATCAATATCATTGAATTTAGCATCAAATGTTAGCTTGATAGTGTCAACTTTATTAGAATAAAAGTTCTTTTTAGTAATATTGTTTTTAGCTTTTAAGTATGCTTTATGAAGATTTGCTACGCAATCTAAAAAGTGTTCATCAGAAATAAAATCTACATACTTATTTTTCATAATTGTTTGAAGTTTTTTTATCACTTGCTAAAGTATGAATTTAATTCGATTTTTTCTAAAGTTCGATTTTTCACGATTTTGAAGTAAAATAACAGTTAACGTTCCGCTCAGCTTGACGAAGTTTTCAAAGAGAGCTTTGCTCGAATTTGAAAATTTTGTCAAGGCGACTGATGTGCGAAGTCACGGAGAGCGAAGCTGTCTGTGTCTCTGACCTTATTTTTTTAATAAACTACCTCGGGGCAGAGCCCCAGAGGTATTAGAACATTGATAACTGTTGA
>JASGCW010000156.1 GCA_030053945.1 Limnohabitans sp. | reverse complement strand
TCGTGACTAATTTTTTTTCAAGATACTCAAATTTTTTTTAGGTGTGTGAAGTTTTTTTTGATCCCCTCATTTTTTTTGATACATTTTTTTCTACAAAAGGGTTCTGTTTTCTATACTTTATATATAAAAAAGCAAACTATGTATAAAAACATGAGCACATCTTGACTATTTCAAAGAATAGTTTCATTTTTCCATATTTTACTACTAAAAAAAACAAAAAAACAAAAAAATACAGCAAAAAAATTAAAAAAAAAATAGTAAAATATAAAAATAAAAGTTAACTTTTATTTTTGAATACAGTATAATATATTAATAAAAAAATAATAGCGTATCAATAAATAAATAATTTAATAACTTAATAAATAATAATATGCCACAGTATACATACAGAGCAATAGTAGTATCAAAATTACCGGATGATATACTTGAATTAATAGAAAGAGGAAATTTGATTATAACATCGTTCACGGGCAATGCATATTTTCCTGCTCCAGATCCTACGATAGCAGTTGTTACCGCACATTTACAAGATTTGGTAACCAAAAATAGAGCATTAGAAGCAGGAACAGGAAGTAAAGTAGTCGTAAATCAAGCTCTCACATTATTTAAGAGAGACATAAGCTATTGGGTAAACTATGTTCAGCGTATAGCTGATGAATCTCTTGATAATGCAGAGATAATTATAAACAGTTCAGGGTTTTACATAAAAGAGAGAAGTACCCCTAGCCCAAGGGTTTATGAAGTAAAATCCACAGACAAGGGAATATTAGAGTTAACTGCTGCTGTGAATCCCGATGGATCTTTTTACGCATGGGAAGTAAGCACGGATAATATCAACTGGACTTTTGTTCGACTATCTCGTCTTGCTACCTGCACAGTAAGTAATCTTACTTCAGGAGCTTTATACTATGTCCGCTGCATTACAGTAGATAAAGAGAACAATCATAATCCTCCAAGCAACACTCTCTCGGTAAGGGTAGATTAATGAAAAAGAGAATTTTAGAAACAATAAAGAGAGCGACTGTAAATACGAACTCTCTTTTTATTGACTCACCTGAGGTAACAGTTTGGAATGGAATCATTTTCAATATAATGGTTGCCTCAGGGGAGTAAATAATATATATAAATAAAAAAATGCGAAATAAAGTTCGTATAAGGAGATGTTAGCGGCAATGCTAAACGACACAAACAAACATGGCACTAAACCCAGACATAATAACTTTCTTGGTTCGACAAATTCAGAACTCAGAATATCAGACTTTTAGAAGCATCATTGCACAACTTTTCACTTACATGACAAGTGAAATAAAAGACAATCCAGTTTACGACAAATATGAAAAAGAAAGAGAGAGATGGGCAAACTGGCCAACAACAGAAGAACATAGATTTGGAAACGGACAATGGGATTTTCCAGAAAATTTAGACGATGCAAAATTACTATCCTACGACATTTACAAAAGCATAGCGACCAACAAAAAACAATGGGCAGACAATTTTGCATTTACGTTGTTTAGACAAAACTCATTTGGCGACAACCTTGACAAACTTAACTCTTCTTTTATGGGCTATTTTGCTCAAGCCCTTGAGGAAATAGTAAATGCTAACCCAGAGTTTGAAGACAATACCCCCAAGACCAACAGTAACAAAACAGCTTTCATTATTCACGGACACGACAACGAGTTAAAAACTGAAGTTCAGCTTTTATTAAAACGGGCAGGAGTAAGCAGCATTGTTCTACACGAGCAACCCGACAAGGGTAGAACAATCATTGACAAATTAGTTGGTGAAACACAAATTGCAGGCTATGCAATTGCTTTGCTGACACCGGACGACTTAACACGAGACGGAAACACAAGGGCGAGACAAAACGTGATTTTAGAGATTGGTTATTTCTTAGGATTATTAGGCAAAGAACGACTAAGGATGATTGTAAAAGGACAAGTAGAAATACCAAGTGACTTGCAAGGTATTCTTTACGAAAAACACGACAATAGTGGAGCATGGAAAATTAAACTTTTGAAAGAGCTACAGGCGGTTGGTATTTATGTTGACATTCAAGCTGCGATAAATGAGTTCTAAAAATACTACCGCTAACAGGCGTTTGGCTCAATGGCGGGCTGAAGTGCAAAACTCAACAGCAGTTTTTCAATTGAACTTTAGTAATAATATCGGCTTTTGTGCTTCGATAACCCGCCCGAACGCAAAGCCCGAAACCGTTATGTGATATTTTAAGAGCAAACATACAACAAACCGTAAAAATGGTTACATTTGCAAAAAACATCTATAAAAAATGACAATAGAGGAATTTCAGACCAAATTTAGGGAAATCAAAGCAAAAGGTTTCATTCCAACAACGAGAAAGGGTCCGACAGGAATTGGACACACTTTGGAAACTCATTTAGGCATAAATGAAAACAATGATGCACACCCAGACATAGAAGGTGCAGAACTAAAAGCACACAGAACAAAAGGGAAAAGTTTAATTACTTTGTTTACTTTCAATAACAAAGTTTGGAAAATGCCACCACTTGAAGCAGTCAAAAAATATGGCTCTTTGGACAAAGATGGCAGACAAGGCTTGTACTATACAATGTCCTTAAAGCCTAATAGTGCAGGGTTATTTTTGGAAGTTTTGGATACAGAAATTTCTGTTAGACACACATCAGGAAATGTGGTTGCTACTTGGCAACTCAAAACTCTTGCGGACAGATTTATGCAAAAAATGCCTGCACTAATGTTTGTTTCTGCATTTACAGAAGAAAGAGATGGTTTGGAATATTTCCATTATTATCGTAGCCAACTAATGAAAGAAACTTCCCCTGAATTATTGGCAGACCAATTTAGAGAGGAAAATGTTTTAGTAGATTTGCGACTACACGACAAAGGCACTATGGCAAGAAATCACGGAACAGGTTTTAGAACTTACGAAGATAAATTACCTTTTTTATTCAAAAACATTCAAGACTTAACATAATGAAATACGAAATAGTAAGGAACAAAAAATACGATTTTATTGGGCAATCTTATGCAACAAATTATCCAAATTTGCATAAATACCCAGCAACAATGTTGCCCCAAATCGGAATAGAGTTGTTAAAAGAGTTTAATATTTCAGAAGGCAAACTACTTGACCCTTATTGTGGTTCAGGTTCTTCGTTTGCAAGTGGTTTGGAGTGTGGTATTACTGAAATGTTTGGTTTTGATATGAACCCATTGGCTATTTTGATTTCAAAAGTAAAATTTACAAAAATTTCTATAAATACGATTATTGAAACCAAAATAAAATTGCGTGATGAAGTTTTTGAGTTTGTTAAAGACGAGAATAATTTAGATAAATTGCCTTTACCAAATGTTACAAACCCTAATTTTTGGTTTTCAAAAGAGGTATTAAATAATTTGAATATTTTAAAAAATTTCATTTATCAAATTGAAAATGAACAAGTTAAAAATTTTTTTATACTTCCTTTTTCCGAAACTGTACGAGAATGTTCATTTACTCGCAACAATGAGTTTAAACTTTTCAAAATGAAAGCGGAGGATATTTTAAAATTTAATCCTGATGTTTTTGGTGTGTATTTTAAAAAATTGAATGATACTATTTTTACTTACACAAATATTTATTTTCCAAAATTAACTAACGAAGTAAATGTTAATGTAAATTATTCAGCATTTGAAGTTTCAGAAAATAGTTTTGATGTCGTTTTGACAAGTCCGCCTTATGGAGATAGTCGTACAACAGTTGCATACGGACAATTTTCTACACTTTCAAACGAATGGACAGGTATAGATTACGCAAGAAAAATAGACGGAATGTTAATGGGTGGCATAAAATCAAAACAAATGTATGCAAACGGAATAATGGCTGATTATATTGCAGAAGTGGAAAAAGAAGATAAAAAAAGAGCCTTAGAAGTTTCATCTTTTTATGTTGATTTGGAAAACTCTATAAAAAAAATAGCGTCAAGTATAAAAAAAGGCGGAAAATCTATTTATGTAGTTGGCAATAGAACAGTCAAAAATATTCAATTACCAACAGACCAATTTATTGCAGAAAAATTTGAGGAAAACGGATTGAAACATTTGGTAACTTATGAAAGAGCCTTAACAAGTAAATCTATGCCCTCAAAAAACTCACCAACGAACAAAACAGGTAAAAAGGTAAATACTATGCTTTTTGAATATGTTGTAGTGTGCGAAAAATAAAAACATCACATAACGTGGGCTTGGCGAAAGCGGGGCAAAAGTGCTAAATTGAACATTTGGAATTCTAATGAACATTGTGCTAAATTTGAACATTCCGAAAAAGACAGACAGAAAACCCAAAGCCCACCCACCACACAACTAGTGGACAGAGTGAATTTTAGAAACAATAAAGAGAGCGACTGTAAAAACGAACTCTCTTTTTATTGACTCACCTGAGGTAACAGTTTGGAATGGAATCATTTTCAATATAATGGTTGCCTCAGGGGAGTAAATAATATATATAAATAAAAAAATGCGAAATAAAGTTCGTATAAGTAAATGTTAGGTGCAAGCGTAGAGCGACACTAAAACGAAAAACGAACCGACAAAAAAGAAATGAATTTTGTATCTTTACGACTTAAAATTTATATCAAATATATATGATAGCTGAAAAGACATTAAACAGAACATTGCACGTTGCAAAATCTTCTAAAAAAGATGAGTTTTACACTCAACTATCAGACATTGAAAGTGAATTAAAACACTACACACAACACTTTAAAAACAAAGTGGTTTTCTGTAATTGTGATGACCCAAGACAAAGTAATTTTTTTAAATACTTCGCTTATAACTTTGAGAATTTAGGTTTAAAAAAACTTATTACAACTTGTTATAAAAATCAAGAAACAGATTTATTCTTTGAAGAAAAAACTGAAAAAGCAGTATTTCTTGAATATAATGGAGATTTAAATGGTAATAAAATCCCTGACGCTGAAGAAATCGGAATAAAGCCTCTTTTTGGTGACGGTGATTTTCGTAGTAGAGAGTCCATTGAACTATTAAAACAATCGGACATTGTAGTAACAAATCCACCGTTTTCTTTATTTAGAGAATACGTTGACCAATTAGTAAAATACAACAAAAAGTTTTTAATAATTGGAAACATTAATGCTATAACTTATAAAGAGATTTTCAAATTAATCAAAGAAAATAAAGTTTGGTTGGGTATAAATATGGGAAGAGGTATTTCGGGTTTTATAGTTCCAATTGATTATGAATTATTTGGAACGGAGGCTCGAATTGATGAAGATGGAAATCGAATAGTTGCGACAAATAATTGTTTATGGTTAACAAATTTAGACACATTTAAAAGACACGAAGACATTTTTTTAACTAAAAAATATAACGGTAACGAGGAGGAATATCCAAAGTTCGACAATTATGATGCTATAAATGTTAACAAAACCCAAGATATACCAATGGATTATGAAGGAGTAATGGGAGTTCCTATTACATTTTTACATAAATACAACCCTGAGCAATTTGAGCTTATTAAATTTAGAAAAGGGAATGATGAAAAAGATTTATCAATAAATGGAAAATGTCCATATTTTAGAATATTAATCAAAAATAAAAAACTCTAAATATTTCAATACAACATAAAAATGGCAAAAAAGCAAACAGACCGATTACGAATAGAAAAAGTGAGAGGTCAAGGACCGAAGGAAATATTTGGAGAAAATGCTCAAATACACGATAAATCAGTAAACAGCTTTTCAAAAGCAGTTTTTGAAACTTTGAAAAAGGACTTTCCAAATCTTGAATTTCGTTTTAGAGATAGCATTGACAAAAAGGAAATCAACGAAAAACTTAATTCGGTTGATAGTAGATTAGGCGTAACTATATTCGTTGAAAAAGCGTCAATAAAACCTGATGGTGGAATTATTGAAGTTAAAGATAAAGACAATAATTGGCGTATTGTATTAGTTTGTGAAGCTAAACACCAAGGAAAGGACATTGACAATATTAGCAAAGGTATTTTAGTTGGAAAAAATAACGACCAAGAATTAATGGTTGCAGGAAATGCAATTGAGCGTTCTCACAAAAACATTAACGAGATTAGAAATATAATGATTGATGAAAAGCATTTTCCTTATATTTTGTTTTTGCAAGGCTCAAATTTCCTAACAGAACCAACAACTGTAACAAAACCAGATGGAACAGAAGTTATTTTGAAACACGATGTTGGCTCACTCAATAGAATTGACAGATTAACTTCTGCAAATTATAGTTTGCCTATCAACCAAAATAGTTGCGAAAATATATTCATTACTATTGAAGGAAAATCAGTTATGCTACAAGCTGTATCAATTTATACAAAACCAACAGAATGGACAATCGAAGAGATGTTACCAATAATGATGGACGTTTCAACAACGTCATTAAAAATTTTAGGATTAACAGAAAAATAATTGACGAACAGAAAAACGCCAGCACCTAACATCGGTTTGGCGTTATGGGGGCTGACGTGCTTCGTATGAACATTTGTGCTAAAAATCCCCCACAACGCAAAGCCCGAAAACGTTAGGCATCATTGTACAAAAACATACCCAGACGAAAAATAAATGAAAATAAATAAGACATACAGAAGTTTATTGCTCATATCAACCAAACCGAGAAATGAAAGAATATGTATTACTAACTCCAAAGGAGTTGAACGTTTATAGCAATATTATAGTTCCGTGTGTAATGTGTGACCCCGAAGGGGTCGTAGAATGTCGCAAATTGATTTTTTTACAAACCTGTAATCCCGTTGGGA
>JASGCW010000155.1 GCA_030053945.1 Limnohabitans sp. | reverse complement strand
CAATAAAGTAATCCAAACAAGAAGCGGGTGTAAAGTCATTATTAATGATGCACAAAAAAGCATTCACATTGAAGACCCAAGCGGCAACACTTGGACAATGGACGGACAAGGAAATATTAGTGTGAATGCGCCAAACCGCATCTCTATGACTTGTACTGATATGGACATTAATGTTTCAAACAACAAAACCATCAATGTTGGCAGTAATATGACTACATCAGTTGGGATGAACAAAACCAATTCTGTGGGTGCGAATCATACCGAAACTATTGGCGGTATGAAAAACACGGCTGTAACGCTCGATATGATGACAATGGTAACGGGTAAGTTGACGGAAGTTATTGATGGGGATGTACATACAGAAACAAAGAAAGGCAAAACTTCTGTAAATTCAGGAAAAGGAATTGATATTACTAGTACTGAAAATTTAAACAAGCATTCAGACAAAGAAGTTCAAATAAATTCAGCTGAAAAATCTAAACAATATTAGTAATGAGTAGGACTAGAATTGTTAAAGGAAAAATCACAGAAATTGTTGGCGGTGAATACAATATTTATTCTAAAGAAAATATTACTTTAACTTCATTAGAAAAAAGTGTAAATGCAACAGCTAGTGGGGGAATTACATACGGGAATCCAAGAACCGCTCCTACAGTTAGCAATATCACAACCGAATGCATTGTTGAATTTAGAACAAAACAAGATGGCAGTTATACTGGACAATTTGGTTTTGACTGGTTGCGTGTAGATGATAATGGTTTAACAACAGAAGCTAAATACTACGATTGTCTAGAAAATGGTTATGAAGCCCCTAATGGAAAAGCTCCACACAGGGACGCAAACACTGAGTATGAATCTAAAGACGAAGCATTTAAGTCACTTAAGAAAGAATACAATAAAATACCCATTAATATTATTCCTAGACCAGCAACTGCGCCGTTTACAAAAGATTATTTTGTTCCTTATCTAAACCTATTCCCAAAACCGTATAGTGACGCAGCAACAGTCCCTGCTGGTATGCCAAAACCTCCTTTTGAAGCAGAACTCCGCACATTAGTAGAAGTAGGTGGTACAGATGCACCAGACCAAATAAGAATAGTTTTTGACAAACGTTATTTTGAAATAAATGGCAAAGACGGAAGCGATCTAAATCCAGTACTGATAAGCGACAAAGCACTTGGAGCAAAACGTGAAGCCACTGCTGACATTATAAAAATAAAATGTATTGAGGGATTTACAACAAAACAAGAAATAAAAGTTTTTGTTTACCCTAAAGGCACACTAGCAAGACCCGCAGCCGAACAACTTTTTGCCAGAAAACTTGCTGGCAAGATTATTGTATTACCTAATAAGAATACATCTGGACAAAATGCTGTGAAAAATATTAAAGAACAAAAGTTTGTGTTTGTGCAAGTTAAAACTAATTTATTAGGAGGTTTAACAAATATTAAGTTAGGAATTTTTACAGATTCGGAGAAAAAAAGTTTTCGAAATTCATTATACCAATCTTTAATTTTTCCAAAAATAGAAGATAAAGATACATCAGGAAATATATTGACATTTGATTTAACAACTGATATTGATTATAGTAGAGGTGGTAAATTTGACTTAGGAGGTAAATATAATGAGGATTATAGAAGTGGTGCCACTGATAAAGTTCCTCATTTTTTTAAAGATATGCGTACCAAATTTTTAGCATTACCGGGGAATAGCAAATACAACGATTATTTTACAGTATTTGTGATTGCTGATGATGTTTATGATAATGCAGCTGGACAAATTCAAGAAATTGGGATTAAAAATTTAGTTTTATTTAAAGGTAGAAATGATTTAACATTAAGTCACGAAGGTTTACACGGATTAGGTCTATTCCATGCGCATAAAGATGGTGTAATTACCAATCCAAATCAAAAATTTGCATACAAACATGCACATACAGATTCTCTTCATGGTACAGATAACATTATGAGCTATAATGGAGCATTAAGAAAAACAACGTGGAAATGGCAATGGGAAATTATTAAAAAAAATGCAAAATGAGAAGTATAATATTAATTACAAGTATTTTTATCTTTATATCTTGTAGGAGCCAAATAAAATCAAACACAGAAATTAATAATATGAAAAAATTTGATGTAAATCAATATATAGATTTGCCAACTGATGACATAACTGGGATGCAAATTCAAAAGAATGGCGATATGATCCAATATTTTCCTAATAATAATGGTTATATATTGAAAATAAAAAAGCAGAATAAACCATCTACCCAAACATTTGTGTATAATGATAAATTAAATCTTGTTGCTGAAGGAAATGACTTTTATAATTTTCCCATTAATTCTATTAAAGAATACGATGAAACAGGAAAACTAATTAAAGAAACTAATTTAGATTTACCTTATAAATTCTCGATAGAAGATTTAGGAAAAAAAATGAAAACTCAGTACGATGTTGATATTTATGACGTGAAACAAATTCATTCTATGAATAGGTATGAAGAAAAAAAGCATTTAAATATACCTTTATACGAAATTTGGAATAATCATAAAACTAACCCTCTAAAATTTACTTGTTATATTATAAATGGCTCAACGGGAGAAACCCTATATATAGGTGAAAGGTTTGTAGAAGGAAAACAAGGTAGCCTACTTGACCAGTTTTTGAATTCTAAAAAATAGTGACCTTCAAATTACTTCGATAGTAAAATTGAAACCTTTTATCTTTTGACAACGGTAGCGAAAGCTCAGGATACGCAACAGGCGGAAACGATAATAAAGTAATCCAAACAAGAAGTGGGTGTAAAGTAATTATAAACGATGCACAAGGAAGCATTCACTTAGAAGACCCTAGCGGCAACACTTGGACAATGGACGGACAAGGAAATATTAGTGTGAATGCACCTAATGATATTACGATAAATGCAGGCGGAAACATTTCAATGAGCGCAGGTAAAAACATCAACTCAACAGCGACAATGAATATCAGTCAAGGTGCTGGGGTAAACATTACTGAAAGTGCTGGGGTAGATAAATCCACAACTGTAGGCGCTATGCATAATATGTTTGTAGGGGGAGATAACATAATGAATATCACAGGAAGGTTTTTTGAAAACATTAAAGGGAATAAAGAATCTAACATTGAAAAAGACAGACAAACTACTGTAAATGGCAAAAGTGTTAGTCAAGTAGAAGGTAATCATGAAATTCATTCAAAAGCTGAAATTCATAATAACTCAGCTGAAAAATCTAAATCTTTTTAGGTATGGCTGAGGATAATTTTGCTAAAGTATCAAATATTGGAGGTGATTATCTCGAAAATATTGGAGGAAATAAAACAGTTTATGTGAAGAATGGACATGAAATTCACACTAATAAACAAAGTATTCAACAAGCCAAAGGAGGAAATTTTAGTAATAAGCCGAAAGATCCACCGAAAATTGAAAACAAAATTTTAAAAAAATTTTTAGTTCATTTTAGAAGACCAAAGGACTACAAAGGAGAGTTTGGTTTTGATTGGTTGAGAGAAGAATATATTTATCCAATCGTAAACGTTACAAATGATAACAATGGAGCAACAATCAACACTACAAAACCCCTATGTTTGGATGTGAGTAAATTGAAAGCAGAGTATTTAAAAGATGTTACTAATCAAATAAATCCTTATGGTATTACATATTATCCATCATGGCTCTCAATTTTTCCCAATACAACAAACCAACAATTTTCACATGGCTCCAGTATGCATAAAAATGGAGTTAATTTGGATTTACAGTTCGATGAAATAGAATCTATCATAAACGATGATACTGAAATATTACTTGAATCTTCAAATCCTTTCTTAAAAATTACACCAAATAAATTTTCCATATCAGATGTTTTAGGGAATAAGAAAAAAAGCAGAGTGATTAATTCTAAAACTATCAATTATTATAAATTAGAAAAAAAAGTAAATATAAAATGTAAAGATGGCGTTCTTACTAATCATGAAGAAATTAAAGTTTTTGCAAAACTAAACAAACAAAAGATCGAAGTAGGAAAATTGATGGTATATAAAAACAATATAATTCCTAAGGCTGAAATAGTAGTTGTAAATGTTATCACGTCAGCAAATAAAGCAAGTTTAAGAAATGATTATCAATTTTTGTTTAAAAATCAATCTTTCAATCAATCTTTAATTAGAGCAGAGGTTGATGTAGACACACAGTTTGATTTAACAAAATTAACGTCTAATACAGATGTTAGCACCTTTCTGGCAAACTGTAATACCATGAAAGCAGGAGCTATAAGAGATTCTTTCGAAACATTGTATAATAAATATGGAAAATTTAAAGTCACTGGTGGTATAGATGGTAATACAAATAAAAAAACATATTTGTTTTTCACAACTTTATCTGCTGGAAATACTTTAGGAATATGTTCTGTAAAAAGTAATGTATGGGGTAATCTGTATGTAGTTTTTAATTCTGCACTATTACATGACCATACTATTGTACATGAATGTGGACATTCACTATCTCTTCCTCATGTTTTCCAAACTGGTAACTCAGCAAAGCATACTTTTTATCATGGATATACTGATAATTATATGGATTATACTTGGCAAAAAGGAGCTCCAGCCCCAGGAGGTGGCTTTTATGGCTCAGCTGATAATAAATATAAAGGTAAAATGTATTCCTTTTATAAATGGCAATGGGATATTATGCGCGGTGATAGAAGTCTAATTTTTAACTATTAAAAAAATGGCAAATTATATTAAAATATTACTTGTAATTTTTAGTGTTTTGGGTTGTAACCAAAATAAAAGTACTTCTGAAAAAATAGATTTCAAAGAACCCGAGAATAATATAAAAAAAATTGAAATTACTGAATTTGATTCTAGTCCCAAAAATTATAATCTATTTAAATACAAATGTGTTTTAATCGAAAGAAATAATGCAAGCTTCATTGAATATACATATCAAAAAGGCAAATTGAAGAACAAAGAAATTCTTAAATCTCAAAATAATTTGGAAAATGTATCTAAATTATTTGATAATATACCTAATACTTATTTAATAGGAGACAAAACATTTGGAAATCCTAACGCAGTTGATGAGGGAGGAATAAGTGTACTAGTCTTTTTAAAGAATGACAAAACCATAAAATGGACACTAAGTTATGATGAGGAGGTATTTCCTAAAGAAATTAAAATGTTAATTTTAGAATATAAAAAAATTAAAGTAAAACTAAATACATAAATTTTAAAGCAAACATTTTGTTTTGATGTTTGTCTTAGCGATAACAAAAGTTCAGGCTATGCAACAGGCGGAAACGACAATAAAGTAATACAAACCCGAAGTGGTTGTAAAGTCATTATTAATGATGCACAAGGAAGTATTTATCTTGAAGACCCAAGTGGCAACACTTGGACTATGGACGGTCAAGGAAATATTAGTGTGAATGCGCCTAACCGCATCTCTATGACTTGTACTGATATGGACATTAATGTAACCAATAACAAAACCATAAATGTTGGCAGTAATATGACTACTTCTGTTGGTATGAACAAAACCAATTCTGTAGGTGCAAATCATACCGAAACTATTGGCGGAATGAAAAACACAGCGGTTACACTCGATATGATGACAATGATAACAGGTAAGTTGATAGAAGTAATTCAGGGTGATAAAGAAATACAGACAGAAAAAAATATGACGTAAATACTCAAAACAGTATTACATACTCATCTGATAGAGAAGCAAATAAACATTCTAAAAAAGAAGTAAAATTAAATAGTGCTGATAAATCTAAACAAGACTATTATGGATTGCAAAAATAAAAATCAAACAACTATGAGAAAGAATTTTATTACACTTACTCTTTTAATTTTAGGCATTTCTTGTTCTGTTTCTCCAAAACATTATCAGGGATATATATATTCAACAAAAAAAAACCATTATCTAATATTAAAATTTGCGAACAAGACACTGAGAAGTGTTCCAAAACAGATGATTTTGGTTTTTTTAGAATTGAAAAAAACAAGAACTCTATTAATAATTTAATAGTATATATTAATAACTCTCCTGTTGATACAATAAGGACTTTTTGGAATCAGCACGGTGAAAAAATTAATTACTCTTTTTTGGAAAGTAATAAAAAAGACACCTTATTTATCGATATTGATTAATACTTGTTGTAATAAGTTTGTTTTTAAGAATATAAAAAGGACTATAAATCAAAGTGTAGAATTACTATAAAAAAATAGACAAAAATTTATTATGATCGCTTTCTTGAGAATAACAATACCTAAAATCCGTTTGTACTAGGAGCGATGTACAACGATAGCGAAAGTTCGGGTTGTAAATACTGTAAAATATATACAAATTTCTAATTAGTTTATGATAGCATTACAAAAACTGTTTGGTTTAACTTTACGTCTTTGTTTTTTTGTTATGATGACAAATTTAGCTAGTTGTCAAAACAAAGGACAAAACAAAGAAATTAATCCGCAAGGCTTTTGTATTCAAGACGCTTCCATTTATTACAATGGTCAACAATTTGAAGTGGTAGGTATGGTTGACAATTTTGTGAAAATTGCTGGTCAACCTGACAGAATAGTTGTAGATTCTCTTGGAGGAAATACAAATAAATCATGGGTTTGGAATAAGAATAAATACAAGGCATATAATGATGGAAATATAGTTGTTATTAGATTGGAAGATAGCAAATATGAAGAATACAATTCGATTAATCAAATAGTCAAAAAATATGGCAAATTCGATGAATATAAAGAAGACAAACAACCTTTAGATGTTCGCACCTATTATA
>JASGCW010000039.1 GCA_030053945.1 Limnohabitans sp. | reverse complement strand
ATATAAAAAAACCAATTAAAAAAATTGGTCTTATATATTATTCATTTTCGTATTACTTAAAAATCAGGAACAAAAAGATATCATCAATCTTTTTAATTTAGAACATTAGTCTTGGGTGCCCCATCGCACAAAACAGGAGTCTCTCTTTTTTTATAATTAATTTAAAATGCTAAGATTAAAATTTTTTAAGTTTATATTTTTTAACCCATCCAATCTTTTTTTTCTATTTTATATTCGAAATTTAATTGTTCAGGCTCTCCGTGATAGGCAATTTCAATTTCTTTGACTTTTTTTGCACCTAATCTTTCAATGGCTTTTTGTGAACGAATATTATTTGAGCCAATGTGAAAAAAAACTTCATCAACGAATTGAAATGCGTAGTCTAGCATTAATTTTTTTGCTTGAGAATTATAAGAAGTTCCCCAATATTCTCTGCTGTAAAATGTATAACCAATTAGTATGCTTTTTTCAGTTTCATTAAAATCATAATAACGTGTGCTGCCAATAGTTTTTTGAGATAATGTATCTATTATTTTGAAAGCTCCTTTTGACTCCATTGCACCTTCAAAGAAATTTAGAAAAACTTCTTTTTTGTATCTGTCTTTGTTTGGATGTTGCTCCCAAATTAATGGATCCGAAGCAATTGTAAATAATTCTTCAAAATCGGTTTCTTTAAGAGGAATTAATTTAATGCTTTTGTTTTCGAGTGTAGGTTGTAAACTCATTCTGTGACTTTTTTAGGATATAAAATTCTAAAAGCATTAAAGACAGCTGGATGGGTAACTGTAGCGTGATCTTCTGCTGGTAAGTAATCAAAATAGATGTTGATGTTTTTGTTTTTTGAGTATTTTATCTTGTCATACAAAATGTTTGCATCTACTTCCATCACGTGATTGTCAAAAACAGGTCCCAGTCCTTCTTTGCCAACACCTAAATAGATATCTTTTTTATTGGCTGAGGTTTCTTCTAAAATTTTCGGATTAGCTTTTAATAATTCTCCGTCATTCCACCATAAGCTTGGGCTTATGATGATGTATTTGTCAAATAGTTCTGGTTTTTTAAAAAGCACTTCTGTTACTAATAATCCCCCTAATGATTGCCCAATAATGGTTTTGGTTGAAGTGTTGTATTTTTTTTCTATAAATGGCTGTAATTCTTTTTCTATAAATGAGATGAAGTTTTCTGAGCCACCACTTGAAGGATATCGTTCTTTAACGGTTTTAAAAGTTGTAGGAGAAGTGAAATCTCGACGTCTATCTACATTTGCAATTCCTACAACAATTGATTTAGGAACTCGATCTATCCACGAAAAATTATTGTATTGGACAAGTCCTACAATATGGATGAAATCTTCGTTTGCAGACCCGTCTAAAAGATAGATTACAGGGTATTTTGTAGTGTCTTTTTCTGAATAACCTTCGGGTAAATAAATGTTAAGTGTCCTTTTTTCGTTTAGTATTTTTGAGTCAATTTCTTCAATAACCCCTAAATTAAAACTTTTTGTTTTTATAGTTGATTGTTTTTGCGCCCAAGAAATAAAAGCGAAAAATAAGGTGTAGAATAAAAATATCTTTTTCATTTTTTTAATTTGTTTACCCCGAATTTAAATCATTCTGTGTTTATATTGTGTAGCCATTTGGCATAAAAAAAGCTGTTCGGAATTTTGAACAGCTTTTAAGTTGATTTTTATTGACTATTAATAGTAAGTATATCTTCTAACTTGTGCAATGTATTTAGCTAATCTAATAACTTGGTGGCTGTAGCCATACTCATTATCATACCATACATACATTACCACGTTTTTGCCATCTCCAGAAACAATAGTTGCGTTACTGTCAAAAATTGAAGGTGCAGATGAACCAACGATATCTGAAGAAACTAACTCGTTGTTTAATTCGTATTTAATTTGCTCAACTAATTTTCCTTCTAATGCATATCTTTTCATAATGTTGTTTAAATCTTCAACAGAAGTAGTTTTGTTTACTTCTAGATTTAAAACTACTAATGAACCATTAGGAACAGGAACACGAATTGCGTTTGATGTTAATTTTCCAGCTAGACTTGGTAAAGCTTTTGCAACAGCACTTCCTGCACCAGTTTCTGTGATTACCATATTTAAGGCAGCAGAACGACCTCTACGGTACTTTTTGTGCATATTGTCAACCAAGTTTTGGTCGTTAGTATAAGCGTGAATTGTTTCGATATGTCCTTTTACAACGCCAAGAGTTTCTTCAATTGCAGCAAGAACTGGAGTAATTGCGTTTGTAGTACATGAAGCAGCAGAATAAATTTTAACTTCTTCTGGTTTGTAATCTTCGTGGTTTACTCCGTAAACGATATTTGGAACACCTTTACCAGGAGCTGTTAATAAAACTTTGTCAACTCCTTTAGAAGTAAGGTGACGACTCAAAGCTTCTTCTGTTGTGAAAGCACCAGTGTTGTCAATTACTAATGCGTCGTTGATTCCAAATTTTGTATAGTCAATTTCTTCCGGAGAATTTGCAGTAATAATGTGAACTGTTGTTCCATTTATAGTTAGAGCATTGTTCTCAATATCTGCTTGAACTGAGCCTTCAAAATCACCGTGAACTGAATCATAACGTAATAAAGAAGCACGTTTCTCTAATAATACAGCGTCGTTTTTATCACGAGTTACAATAGCACGAAGTCTTAATTGTTGTCCTTTACCAACTTTAGACATTAGTTCGCGAGCTAATAAACGACCAATACGTCCAAATCCGTAAAGTACTACATCTTTAGGTTTAATATCGTTAGTGTTTTTAGCTTCTTTAAGTTTGTCTATTACAAACGCTTTAGCATCGTTATATTTGTTGTCTTCTAAATGGTATTCGTATGTTAATTTACCAATATCAATTCTTGATGGTGGTAAATCTAAAGATTCGATAGCTCTTAATATTTCTACAGAATCAAATATATTGATAGGCTTTTGAACAAACTCTACAGCATATTCATGTAGATTCATAATGTCGCTAACACTTCTGTCAATCAATTGATTTCTAAATAAAACCATTTCGATTGATTTGTCATACCATAAATCACTTACTATTTTAATAAATTCTACAGCTGCTTTTCTTCTGTCTGCTTGAAAAGCTAATTCTTTTTCATAAGTTGTGTTGTCCATTTCTTTTTGTGTAAAAAAATTTGATGATGCAAAAGTATCTATTTCAAACGTTTTCGTAAACTTTTTTCAATACTTTTTTTGAAGAAAAAACCCCCGAAAATTTTCGGGGGTTAATTTTTTATCTTTTTAAAGCAAAATTTCCTTTTGCAATTCTACCATCTTCAAATTGAATAGAATACCAGTAATCATCTGCTGGTAATGGTTCTCCATTATAGGTTCCGTTCCATCCTTCTCCTAGAGGTGAAATTTGTTTAAGTAATTTACCATATCTGTCAAATATGTAGATAATTGTTTTAGCGTTAAAAAGTTTGCTAATACCTTTCACATTCCAAGTGTCGTGATAGCCATCTCCGTTTGGAGTCAAGAATTTAGGTATTCCTAAAACATATACTTCTCTGTTTGAAGTTCCACAACCGTTCAAATCTTTTACATATACAACATGAATATCAGGCATAACATTTAAGAACGTGTTTGAAGTTTGAAATGGTCCATCAGGATTGTCTAAACTGTAAACATAATCTCCGTCTCCACTTATATGAACGGTAATTGTGTTGTAATCTGTCAAATCAACAACTGTTGGCGGTAGTATAGTCGCCTTGTTAGAAGCAGTAAATTTAATCGTAACTTCATCCCAACAAGCTCCGTCTGGGTCATTAGTTGTACTGTTCGTTAATCTAGCGGTAATTGTTTGTGATCTACTACTGAAAGTTGCAGGGAAAGGACTCGGTATTAAAACACCATAAGCGTCTTTTAGTGGATTATTAGCTGAATCAAAATAAGTTACATTAACATTAGTTTGCCCAGCTAGTATGTCAGATTCTAAGGTTGAAGTGTTAAAATCAGAAATGCCATTTTTAGCATTACAATCTAGATAAGGTGCTATAGGAGTTATTTTAGGTAATTTTTCAACAATCAAATCAATTCTTGCAAAACCAAAACAATCAGTACTAACATTACTGTTAACACGTGCCCATATAGTTTGGTAAGGAATAAACGGTGGTGTTGTTATGCCTACATTAACAGGAATATCATTTCTAAAATCAACTGGATTAGTAATTGGATTTGTTTGCGCATCTCTGTCGGCTACATTTCTATAGTATTGAATTGAGTAATTGCCAGTAGTTGGTAGTACGTTTGCTCTTAAATCTGCTTCAACACTGCTTACATTAAATCTAGAAATTCCGTCGTGATCATCGTCAATTTCGTTTAAATAATCATCACATTCAGAGAAAGAATATGTTTTTGAAATTTGAGTAACAATAACTTGAGCTCTAATTTCTGCAGTTCTATAACAACCATCTGCATTTTGAACTCTAGCCCATACAGTTATATTAAAAGGAGAACCAATGTTTTCAAATGCAGTAGGGTTAGAAATTAATTGTGCAGGATCAGCATTTTGTGCTCCTAATAATGTTTTATAGTATGTGAAAGTTTCATTCACATAGTTTGAAGAAATCAGATTGTTTTTTATTGTCAAATTTATTGGAGCTATGGCGTCAGTATCGTTATCACATTGAGTAATTGAAATAGGAGTGTTTACAACTGGTAGAGCAAGAATTTTTAATGATACATCAGATGAAATTAAGTCACATGAATTACCAGTTTTCTTTAAATAAACTCTATATCTATAGCCATCCATCGCCATTGGTACACTATTTATAACAAGTGTTCGGGTGTTAGTTCCGCTATATGTTGCATTGTCTGTAAGGTTAACCCAAGTTGTGGCGCCATCTGTAGATAGTTGCCACTGATAGGTGTTTCCTCCATTATCTGTTAAGCTTATTGTTACTTTTTCAAGCTCACAAGTAGGAACTGCCTTTGGTTGAGTTGTAATTACAATTGGAGCAGAAATGATATAGTTGTTATTAGGAGTTGTGTATCCTACACCGCTAGTTACAAGTCCATTAGCATTTGTTGTGGGTGGAGCGATTGCGCCAAGTAAACCATCATTGTTAGGGTCTAAAAAGCCAGCTTCTTTTACGTCAAAACATAAGTCGTTATCTGAATCTAACTCACGATAGTTCTTTATGCCGTCTGTATCGGTATCAGCAATACCTTCATTTTTGTCTAAAATTCCATCATTGTCAGAATCTAAATCTAAATAATCTTTAACTCCATCATTATCTGTATCTACAGGTGTTAGACCAGGTTCAAATGTATTGTCAAGACCATCTTTGTTTGTGTCTGTCCCAGAAAGTGGTAAAGCATTATTTACTTGTGCTTCTGTTATATCTGGAATACCATCGTTGTCACTGTCACTATCTGTTTGATCAGGATTTCCGTCAGTATCAGTATCTTTAGGTACACAAGGTGCAAATAGTTTAAATGATGATTTGGTTAAGTTGTCAGAAATGTTTCTGTGAGTTATTTTAAAAGAGCGTGTTTGATAAGAAAGTAATTTAAAATTCCCAGTACCTGATGCTAAAGGAGTACTTCCGTTTAGCCTAAAACGTATTTCAAAAGAGGAAAATACAGTAATTCCGCTTTCGTAAATTCCGTCATAGTTAGTATCAATTAATAACTGATTTGCAGGATTTAAAATAGTAATTGTTTTGTTAATGTCGGAATTGACAAAATATTCAGCATTTGAATTCAATAAATCTGATGTACTGACAGTCGCAGGATATTCCAATCCAATATTAACAGGTTGATTGAAAGTTAAATTATAACTCACTGAATTACCTTTTCCTGCTGGAGTTTCTGTAATAAAACTTCCATCTGTATTTCCTGTAAAAGGAGTAGCAGCAGCAGTGCCAGAAGTGGTGATGTTGTTAGTGTATGTTATTGATGAACTAGCAATTGAGCCTGTTGCGCCAGTAGTATTTATGATTTGGTTTCCAAATGACTCTGTGCAATTTGTAATTCCATCATTGTCTAAATCAATATCGTAATTATCATTAACAAGGTCGTTGTCTAGATTTGTTGGACAAGAACTAACAGGAATGTCTTCTGATTCTAAAGCACTAGCACTTGGACAACTTGAAATAACTCCTCTTACTTTATAAAAGCCAGGTTGCGTTGGTGTGTAAGTGTTAGAGGTAGCACCAAGAATTGGACTACCATTAAAAAACCATTGAAAATTATCAAAAGAACTAGTTGTGTTTACACCTAATTGCACATTTGGAATACAGCTATTATCAGATGATGCATTAATTTTTGCAAATGTTATTTCTGGTTTATAAGTAAATCCAGAATAAAAACCGCCATAAGTAGCAGCTCCACTTGAGCCATAATATGAAAGATATACGGACTTAGAGGAAAAAACAGAAACATTTCCTGTCATTCCAGAAAATTTATAGGTAACATATCCTGCATTTCCTGTAACAACGTTAGGACCAGAAACTGTGATTCCTGCAGTTGGTAAAGTGGCAAGAGTATAGTTGGTGCCGTTAATTAAGAAGTTTAATGAGGCACCTGTTTCAGCTACGATACAGACAGTACCATTAAAATTTGTAATAGTCCCAATTTGATTTATGAAAGGTATGTTGTCAATTATTTTTGGAGTTTCACAGCTTAAAGGTGGTAAGAAATGTAAATTTTGATTAGGGTCACCACCACCACCATCAATACCTTGATATGCAAATACATTTTCTGAAGTTCTCACATATAAATTACCTTCTGCTGTAAATGCAGTACCTGTTAAATCATAATATTGTCCAGCATTTATTGTAGCAGCTGGAGTTGTGCTTCCGTTTAAGTAAATTTCTGTATTGTTTACGTGAGCTACAATGAGAGGGTGTTCGGTGTCATAAGTTCCACCTTCTCCTCTAATAAAAATATATTCTTTTCCAGTTCTTTCAGCAGATACAATTTGGTCAAATCCTAAATCTGATGATTGGCTAAATCCATTACTACCACCATATGAGCCACAGTTTACCGCTATAGGTTTGTTTGATGTGATTAACGCACCAATCATTCTATCTATATTGGTTGTTCCTTGAGAGGCAAGAATATAACTTTGACCAGCATTAAGTGTTACACTTGCTGGTGTAGAACCTCCGCTGTTGTTTAGTAAAACAATTCCTGGCTTTAGATCACTAAAAGAAACTATAGTATTGTTTTCTGTTGCTAGGATAGATGCAAAAGTATAGTGTTTGTTGTCTTGAGGAGTTGCATTTTTATTGGTAAAAGCTCCTATTCTGAATTGAGTGCCTAGAGCGGCTAATCCTTTAGAAACAAGTCCTCCTGCATGAAGGCTGTTGTTAGCCATTACACGAACGGTTACATATATTAAGTCTTCTGCTTCAATAATGTATCCTTTATTGTTTAGAATTGTACTTACTTTTGTTTGGTTTGCTAATATTTGTGTATCGGAGCCATTTCCAATTAAGATTTCTTGCGGATTATCTCTTCTTACAGTACCTGTGAATGGAGTTCCTCCAATTGGAGTTACTTTATATGTTATGTCTGTAGTACTTGAACAAGATATATACAAATAATGATTTTCGGTAGGATAAAAGGTCGTGTTTGATAGAGGTGGAATATAGTGCGTTTTACTAGATTGTGAAAAACACATTATATTTATTAAAAATGTTAAAAATATAAACTTAGCTCTCATAGTTGTTTTTGGATTTAAAAAAAAATAACGGTTTCAAAGATAGTTATTATCTTTTAAGTGAAAAATGATTTTTTATAATTGTTTGATTAGAAAGTGTTAAAACAAACCAATAATCATCAGCTGGTAGGTTTTCATTGTTGTATGTGCCATTCCATCCATTTGAATATGAGCTAAATTGTTTTAGCAATTTTCCATATCTGTCAAATATAGAGATTGTTGACTCGGGATAATGATTTAAGTTTTTAATTTGCCACATATCATTGTAGCCATCACCGTTTGGGGTGAAGAATTTTGGAAAATCTAAAACAAAAACTTTTTTTGAAACAATAGGTAGGCAACCTCTTAAATCTTTGACATAAATGGTATATTCTCCTGGGGATAAATTTTGAAAAATAGAATCTCTCTGGTAATTAATTCCATCAATTGAAAAAACATAATCTCCTCCATTGTCTGTGTAAAGTATTTGGATAGAGTTGTTGTCTGAAAAATCTATGATTTGAGCATTTATATTTGTGGCTGGAGCCGAAAGAAAAACTGAGAATTTTTTTGTTGCTTTACATCCTTCTGCGTTAGTTACTTCTACAGTGTAAATACCTGGTGTATTTATGGTATTTTGATTGGTGTGATTAGATGGGGAATTACTCCAATTGTAATTTGAGAACCCAGCAGAAACATTCAGAGTCAAATTATTGTCTTTACAAATGTAAAGCGTTTCGTCTTCAAAATTGGAAGGGGTAAATGCAATAATTTTTAAATTTATTTCAACGATACTAACACAATCTTTTCCGTCTATAATTCTAGCGAAAATCTTTTGATGATTTGCAGAAGTATTAAAATATATATTGGGTAAAAAGTTTTCTTGGGTAATTGCTTCTTGAGCAGATGCGTAGTATTCGATAGGAAAAGTTGTGCTTATCAAGGGTGTGATTTCAGAGGATAAATTGATTTGTGTTTTGCCATCTTTTAGATTGTCATCGTCACATTTGGTAAAAAATATAGGCGAGGGATGTGTGTTGTTGGCAATCTTTAAAACTATTGTAGCATAACTTGTGCAGCCATAGGAATTAGAGCATTTAGCATAAATTGTCTTAGCAGTTGAGGTGTAATTTCTAGGGTTACTGATTTGTACTCCGCCTATTGTTTCGTAATAGCTTACAACTCCTAAACTTAAATCGTAGTTTTTTATTGAATCATCGAGTTTTGTGAGGTTGAAGGTGGTGATTCCGTCAGAGTCGTTATCGCATTGAGTGTAAGTTTGATTTGTCAGAACTGGAGATGCTGCAAACTGAATTTTAATTTTGCCTGTTGATATACAACTTCCGTTTATGTTTACTTCAACTGAATAGTTGACAATGTTTGTGTTAGTGTTATCTGTGATGGTAAAAGTAGGGGTTGTAATTCCTGTAAAAATGCCATTTTTGAACCATTTGTAAGTATTGCTACTTCCTGTTTGTGTCGCATCTAAAGTAATGTTTTCGCCAAAGCAGTATGGGTTGTTAGTAGAAACTAATCTGTCAGGTCCAAAATTTAAATCACTATTAAAACTTCCTCCTCCTAAAAAAATAGCCGAATCATATTTGTAATTTGCCTCATCTGCAATTACAAGTTTGATATGATAAGTTGCTCCAGCTTCTACATTTGCTTTTGCTGTCATAACAACTGTTTGTCCATTAAAATTTGTAGGATAAGTAGCGTCGTTGTAACGATCAAAATATACTGCGTTTTGTGCAGAGCATCCTCCAGGTACATCAGGATGAACAGTAGTAACTTTTACAGGAATATTTGTGTCAGGGATTAATGCTAAATTTTGATATGTGGAAGAACCAACTTTTTTTAATAAAAAGGCAAATCCATCCGAATAGATGCATTGTGCATTGTCGTGGTATTCTTCTGAAGCAAAAATATAATCAAAACTTACTTTTGAAGATTTAGGAATAAAATCAAACTCTAAAACAGTTGAATTAATAGTATTTGATACACTCAAAGCTTGATTTAAATCAGAGTCTCCACCCCAAAATACATTTCCATCATCGCTGATTATCGAGGTGTTTGGTCCTATAGCTGAGTTTGCCTTTCCTGTACATAATAATACTCCATTTGTGAAAGGAAATGCAGGGTTTGAATTAGTGAAATAGCCATAACTTTGTTCGCCTGTACTGAAATTGCCTCCTGTGACACTAAAATTAAAGACTTGGGCACAATTACTATTTATTAGTACATTTTCAATTAGTTGTTGTGCTGTATAAGTATCATTTACTTGTATGTTTTGGCAATTTGTTTTTATAAAAAACAATAAGCTAATCAGGGATGCTATTTTAAGTTCTTTTCTTTTCATGGGGGCGCTAATTTATGAAAACCTAACGGAAACTAGTGTTAAAAAAAGGTGAAACTCTTAGTGTTTTTAACTAGAATTCTTTCTATTTTTGGAAAAAAAGAATGTACGAATTAGTTTTTTGGCGATATAAAGAAGAAATTTATTTGAATAATCAAGAGGTTTATGAGAAACTTGTTGATAATGAAGCTGTTGAAGGATTGGAAGATCTTCCTGTTCAGGTAATTGTGAATAGAGTCTCGAATGTTTTTTCTAAATGGGAAAAAGTAGATGAAAATAGCTTCAAGAATCCTAATGGAGTAGGGGCTTTTCACGTTATTACAACTAATCAGAGTGTGCAAATAAATTGCTATGGGACTAAAGGAAAAGATATGGAAAAACTATGCGAAATATTAGAAGAGTATAAGTGTCCACTGTATGATCCTCAGATTCCAATACGTTATGATGAATTTGCTGAATAAAATATACAAATGAAGATAAATCCAAAAATAGGTATGGATCAACTGGTTTTCGGGATGAAACAACCAGATGTAATTAAGATTTACGGTCAACCAGATAAACAATTTAAAGATGAAGATAAAAATATCATTTTTCTATATTTTTCTCTAAAGTTGCGATTAACATTTTATGAAGATGAAGAATTCAAATTAGGATACATTATTTCTTCTAATACTGAATTAGAATTATTTGAAAATAAAATTATAAATAGACCAATAATTGAAATCGAAAATTTACTAAAATCTAAAAACTTTAAGGCTTTAGAAATAGAAAGTTTTGATTCTGTAGATAATTATTTTAATGAGAGTAACTGGATGATTTTTCAAGTCGAATATGGAGAAATCATTCGTTTTGAATTAGGTGCAGTTTTTAATGATAAGGAAGACGAATTCGATTGGAAGTTTAAAGCATAAAAAAACCGAGCAATGCTCGGTTTTTTGTTTATTTTGATGGATTTGCTGTAGTAGGTAAACTTTCTAAAAGTTCTAATTCAAAAACTAAGTTTGAGTTAGGGGGAATTACACCTCCTGCACCTTGAGCTCCGTATCCTAAATTAGATGGAATAAATAACAAAGCTTTGTCTCCTAAATTCATTTTTTCTAAACCTTCTAAGAATCCAGGAATCAATCCGTCTTTTTTGCCTGCTTGGAAAGGGAATGGTTGGTAGCCGCCTTGAGCTGCACGGTTAGCGTCCCATTTCCCATAAGCTTTGTTCACTTCTTCATAACTTGAATCGAATAATTTCCCGTCTTCAAAATAACCAGCATAGTGAACATATACAGTAGATCCTGCTGTAGGTTTTTTACCTGAACCTTCTTTAATGATTTTATATACTAAGCCAGATTCTGATTTTGTAGCAGTAGCTTTGTTTGTATTGAAATAAGCTACTTTGTCAGCTTGTGCTTTTGCAATTTTTGCTTCTAGCTCTTTTTGCTCTTTAACTTGGTTTTCTACACTTTGTTTAAAAACTTTTGCAGCGTCAAATTTTTTAGCTTTTGCACCTTTTCTGATGATGGTGATTTTTACAATTTTATCATCTTGAGCAATTTTATTTACAATGTCTTGACCAGTTACCACGTGTCCAAAAACACTGTGTTTGTTATCTAGCCATTCAGTAGCCTTGTGAGTAATAAAAAATTGGCTTCCATTGGTTCCAGGGCCAGCATTTGCCATAGATAAAATCCCAGGACCAGAGTGTTTTAATGTTGGGTTAAATTCATCTTTGAATTTGTAACCAGGACCTCCTTGACCATTTCCGTCAGGGTCGCCACCTTGAATCATAAAATCTGCAATAACTCTATGGAATTTTAATCCATCATAGAAAGGTTTGCGTGCATATTTTTCGTTAACCATAGGGTTTTTTCCTTCGGCTAAAGAGACAAAATTTGCCACAGTTACTGGAACTTTTTCAAATTCTAATTGTACTAAAATTTTTCCTTTACTAGTTTCGATATCAGCATATAATCCATCAGGTAATTTGTCATTGTTTGAATTACAAGAGGAAAATAAAATCGTAAAAAGACTTAAAAATAAACTAATCATCTTATTCATTTTGGTTAATACTTGTTTTTAATAGTTATTCTTGTTTTACTTCTTTAGTTGTTGAAGCAATTTCTTTTTTAACATCATTTAAGGTAACGGTACATATTATTGGTTTATTACTACCTACTTTATTATCGTCTCCATGATAACCAAATGCTAAGTGCGAAGGGAATAGAAATGTTACTTTTTCTCCTTTTTGCATTTGTTTTATACCATCTCTAAGACCAATTATTATAGGTTGTTTGTCGATGGCATATTTTTGAGGTTTTAATTCTTCTTTAGTATAAATGATTTTACCATCTAAATCTTTAATTTCGTAATCAAAGTAAACAATATCACCTCGTGTAGGTTTACTATTTGATGTTTGATTATTTTTTTGATTATAAAAATACCAATATCCTCTTGGAGAAGCAATATAATGCGAAGCTGTATCTTTTTTAATAATTTCAGCAATCAATTTTTCTTCTGAATTATTAAGTTTCTTATTTCTTTCAACAGATTGTTTCATAAATTCTCCTGAACTATGAGAGATTGGTCTTCTAGGTTCTTGTTTTTGACTACAACAAGTGGCTAGGCTTGAGCCAAGTGCTAGAAGTGCTATGATTCTTAATGCTTTCATTTTATTTTCTTGTTTCTTTTACAATTTCAATAAATTTAGTTACAGTTTCTTCTAAAGAAATTGTCGATTTTCCTCCAGCAGCATTTATATGTCCGCCTCCATTAAAATAGTTTCTGGCAAACTGATTTACATCAAAATCACCTTGTGAACGGAATGATATTTTAATAATTCCTTCTTCTTTATTTTCGATAAAGATAGCAGTAAAATTGATTCCATCAATAGAAAGTCCATAATTAACAAATCCTTCGGTGTCTCCTTTTTGATGATTATATGAATCCAATTCTGCTTGTGAGAGTGTAATATAAGATGTTTTGTACTCAGGCATTAGCTTCATATTTTGTAAAGCTTTACCTAAAAGCTGTAGCCTACTATAAGAACTTGTATCAAATAAATTGTTGTGTATTTCTGCATTATTGATGCCTTTTTCAATCAAGCTAGCTGCTACTTTGTGAGTAGTATTCGTAGTTGATGAGAATCGGAAAGAACCCGTGTCTGTCACTAATCCAGTATAGATGCAGGTAGCAACTTCTTTAGTGATAAATTCAGTTTTGTTTAATTGATGAATAAAATGATATATCATTTCGCAGGTTGAACTCATTGATGTGTCCGAGTAGATATACTTGGCATAGCTATCAGGTAATTGATGATGGTCAATCATCACAAAAGTTTTATCTAAAGAGTTAAGGTAATTGCCCATTAGTTCGCCTGTGCGATGTAATGCATTAAAATCTAAGGTGAAAATTAAGTCTGCTTCTTGTAGTTTTTTTTGACAGGTTTCAGCGTCTTTCTCATAGATTAATACTTTTTCAGAGGCAGGTAACCAAGCTAAGAAATCTGGAAATTCATTTGGCGAAATTACCAATGCATTATGATTTTGTTGTATTAAAAAATGGTATAAGCCAAGGGTCGAACCCATAGCATCCCCATCAGGATTGCGATGTGGTATTATAGCAATTTTTTTTGGAGAAGCTAGTTCTAATTGTAAAGCTTCAATTTCTTTTTCATTCATCATAGTGCCAAAAATACTATTTTTTGAATGTAAATTCGAAATAAAAATTTGTTAAGATTTTTTTGGTTGGAAAAATAGGTGTTATAATTGATTTTTAGAGATACAACTTTTAATCCATTTCTAATTAAAAAAAGCGTTTTCTATTGAAAAACGCTTTTATAAAATAAACCAACCTAACCAAATTCCTGTAAATTAGTGGCAACTAATTTGAATGAAATTCAGATTTATTACTACAATATTTATGCCAAAAAAATATAATTTGATTTTTACGGATGAATTTAAATAAAAAATCACTTGAATTTTACCAATTATATGTAATAAAGGATGGGTTGTAATATTGAATTAGTTAGCCTTGAGCCAAAGTACAGCATCACCTAGTTCATCATTTTGAGTCGTGTCAATATCTATTCCTACGCCATCAATGAGGTTTCCTTCGTACGATTGAATCATTTGATATCCTCGTGTGGGGATGGATGGTGTCGTGCTTAAAGATTTCCAATAATGTTTGAATTTTAAATCTTCATATAACTGCTCACCTGTCAATATACATGCTGCACCTACGTATAGCCCAGGAACATAACCAGCTTGATTAACTTCGTTGTACCAAGCATTACAATAGTCAATCACGTTTTGTGCAGAAGTGTTAGAAGCGATTCCTTCAAGATCACACCAGATATTCATACCTGTAGGTAATCCCACAGCGGTTGCATTCAATACGGCATTTGCTCCATAGGTTATTCCTAAACTTTTACTAGGAGACCAGCCTGAGCCAGCAACATGTTGTACGGCACTTAGCGCTAATCCTGCATTTAATATAATAGTTGCTTCTTCATAGCTTAAATCATTCGCACTTTGTGTTTCCTCTCTTGATAAATAACGTATACAAAAAGCATAACCAGCATTTTTAAAAAATTCTGCTTGACTTGCAGTAATAATTGTATCCGCATCAAAACCTTTAAGGTTAGGGCTTGCTTTTTGAATTGTTCCTGTTAGTTGTATTGATGTAGTCCCCATAGTTTGTTTGTATAATTTGTTTGTTTGATATTTTTTATTGTCTTGTTTCTAAATATTGAGTAACATATTTTACTCCAGAATCAAATAATGCTTTTTTTTGATCATCAGTTATGTCAAAATCGGTTGCAGAAATTCCTAGTGTGTCAATTTGTACTGTGCGTTGTTTTTCAGTAGGGTCTTGTGAAAAATCAATATTTTGAACATTCAACAATGTGTCAAACAAGTTTTTTATATAATGAGGAAATTCTCCTGTTGTTAGGTTGTCAACTTGTGATGGGTTGGTTAAATTAGTTAAGAATAAGCCTAAGGTGTTTGGATTTGGGGTTCCATTAATGTCAAAAACATTTATAGGATAATTATATAAAACTCCTCCATCTACATAAATATGATTGTCTGGATTAGAATTAGGAAACTGCCACGCTTCAAAAAACATAGGGATAGACATTGAAGCACGTACTGCTTCTGCTACAATTACATTTGGAGTAGTTTTAATACTAAATTCTTTTAAATTTTTTGTATTTAAATCGGTTGCAAAAACATATAGATCTCGACACCCTTTATCCACAAAATCTTGAAAAGTTGCTTCGGGGGGCAAACCAGCCTGTTGTATATGACCTTTCATCCAGCTTAAAAAAGCATCTCCTTTATAGAAACCATAATCTCTAATAGTGTGTAACGCGTCTAAAATAAATCCGCCATCTTCAAAAGATTTAAAATCAGTTTGATTTACAATGGTAGTAATTTGTTCTGCTGTATATTTTAAGCTAACCAAAGTTGCCGTAATTGCACCTGCTGAGGTTCCAGCTACTTTTTTTATTTGGTTTAAAATATTTCTTTGTTCTAAAATGCTTAATGCGCCTGCGTAAGCAATACCAAGCACTCCTCCTCCTTTGAATACAAGGTTTTCAATTGTTTGAGCCATATTTGTTTTTAGTTTTGATTCGTTTATAAACAAATATAAGTTTTTTCTTTTCAGATTTAGTTGAAAAACTAATTGCTAATTTTTAAGATGGTGCAATATGTTTTAACTTAATATTGATTGTTTTTCAATATGAAATTAATTGTAAAGGTTTTTATTGTGTTTGTTTTTAGATTTTTTTTTCTGTTTTTTATGTAATATTTAACAGTTGTCCCCCTGAAAACCATTGTTCTAATTGTTTGAAATTTCTGACTTTCGCACTTCCAAAAATAAAATTCAGCATCAGACTTTTGATGTGATAAAAAGAAATTTTTGATAAAAGATTAAATACTCTATCTCTTGTTATCAACGTATAGGCACGAAATAGGTATGAAAAAAAATAAAACAAAGAAAATAAAAAGTTATATGAAGAAAATTTTAGTAGCGTTGACTCTCTTTTCTGGGAGTATGTTTGCGCAGGTGGGTATAAGTACAACAAGCCCACAGGCTGCTTTAGATGTGGTATCAAGTACAAATGGTATATTGATACCAAGAGTGTCTTTGACTGCACTCAATGTAGCTTCTCCAGTTGTTAATCCATCAGGGGTATCCTTAGTTAATGGTACACTTGTTTATAATACAGCTACCTCTGGAGTGTCACCTAATCAAGTAGTTCCAGGGTTTTATTATTGGGATAATACAAAATGGGTTAGGCTAAATGCAGAATTAAGTTGGTTAACAAAAGGAAATGAAGGAACAAATGCTGCTGTTAATTTCATTGGAACACTAGATGATAATGATTTAGTATTTAAAAGAAATAATATAGTTTCAGGGAAAGTAACTACTTCAAATACTTCTTTTGGAACTAATGCTTTGTCAAATACATCGTCTTCTGGAACTAAGATCGTTGCGATAGGAGTAAATGCTTTGAAAAGTCTTACAACAGGGAGTGATAACATAGCATTGGGTTATGGGGCTTTAGAAGCCAATACAGTTGGGTATCAAAATGTGGCAATAGGTAGCTCAACTTTATCTCAGAATACTAATGGAAATTATAATACAGGAGTAGGATATAACTCCTTGGTTAGAAATACTGGAGGGATTTTAAATACTGCTATAGGTAATAATAGTATGTATAATAATTTATCTGGTAATTCTAATGTTGGTATAGGTAGTTCGACTCTGCAAAGAAATATTTCTGGAAGTAAAAATGTTGCAGTAGGAGTAAATGCAGTATATAATAACCAAACAGGGTCAAATAATATAGGTATTGGTGATGCTGCGATGGAAAGAAATACCAGTGGTGAATATAATATTGCTTTGGGTAATTCTAGTTTGTACAATAATCAAAATACTTCGTATAATATTGCTATAGGGCATGAGGCTCAAACTAATAATCAAACTAATAACAATACTTCTGTAGGTCATCAAACGTTGTACACAAATACATCTGGTAGTGGTAATACTGCGATAGGTTATAAAGCTTATTTTTCTGGCTCATATAATAATGGTACTGCAATAGGTAATAATACTGCAGTTACAGCCGATAATCAAATAAGGTTTGGTAATAGTGCAGTAACTAGTATTGGAGGATTTGCTAACTGGACAAATGTTTCAGATAAAAGATTTAAAAAGTCTATTAGATATAATACTGTTCCAGGTTTAAATTTTGTGATGAAGTTGAAACCAACAACTTATTATTTAGATGGAGACTATATTTCTAAAGCTATCTATCAAGGAAATAAAGATATAAAAACATCTGAAATTTTACAAACAGGATTCATAGCTCAAGAAGTTGAAACTGCTGCTAAAGAGGTAGGTTACGATTTCTCAGGTGTTGATAAACCTAAGAATGAAAATGATTTTTATGGACTTAAATATGCTGAATTTGTTGTTCCTTTAACAAAAGCGATACAAGAACAACAACAAATTATCGAATCATTGAAAAATGAAATTGAAGTTTTGAAAAGCAAAATTAATGAAATAAAGAAATAAACTTTCCACAAGCGTTATTTACAATCAAAAAGGGTATATCGGTTTTCCGAATACCCTTTTTTAATGGCTTTTTAGAAAGTTTATCCCAGTTTCTCTTTCAGGTATTTTGCTGTAATTGATTTCTTGTTTTTAATAATTTCTTCGGGAGTGCCTACCGCCAGTAATTGTCCGCCATTTTCGCCTCCTTCAGGACCTAAATCTATAATATAATCGGCACATTTTATTAAATCTAAGTTGTGCTCAATCACAATAATGGAATGCCCTTTTTCGATTAAAGCATCAAACGATTTCAATAATTTTTTAATATCGTGAAAATGCAATCCTGTTGTTGGCTCGTCAAAAATGAATAAAGCTTTTTCTTTTGTCGCTCCTTTTACTAAAAAAGAAGCGAGTTTAATACGCTGTGCTTCACCACCCGAAAGGGTAGAAGACGATTGCCCTAGTTGAACATATCCTAAACCAACATCTTGCAAAGGTTGTAGTTTCTGAACAATTTTTGCTTGGTTTTTAGATTTGAAGAAATCTAATGATTCATCTATAGTCATCGTCAAAATATCGTCTATGTTTTTGCTTTCAAATTGAACTTCGAGTACTTCTTTTTTAAAGCGCTTGCCATTACAAGTTTCGCAAGGCAACGAAACATCGGCCATAAAGACCATTTCTACATTGATTGAGCCTTCACCCTTGCAAGTCTCGCATCGACCGCCATCTACATTAAACGAGAAATGTTTAGCTTGGTAACCGCGATTTTTAGAAAGCTTTTCCTTAGAAAACAAATCTCTAATGTCATCGTAGGCTTTTATGTAGGTCACAGGGTTTGAGCGAGAACTTCTGCCTATAGGGTTCTGATCGACATATTCAATATGTTTGATATGTGAGTAACTACCTGCTAATTCGGTAAACTGACCTGCTTTTTCGCCTACACCTTCAATTTGTTTTTGAAGAGCAGGATATAAAATTTTCTTCACTAATGTACTCTTCCCTGAACCCGAAACTCCGGTTATAACAGTTAATACATCTAAAGGAAAAGTTACATCTATATTCTGTAAATTGTTTTCTCTGGCACCTTTAACTTCGATGTGATTTTTGAATTTTCGACGTTTGGCTGGGACTTCAATTTCTAGTTTTCCATTCAGATATTGAGATGTTAACGAACTCGATTGCAAAATCTCATCATAAGTTCCTTGGGCAACTAATTCTCCTCCAAAAGTTCCTGCTTCGGGACCTATATCGATAATCATATCTGCCGCCTTCATAATATCTTCATCGTGTTCTACAACGATTACCGTATTGCCTAAATCACGAAGCGACAACAATACGTTGATTAGTTTTTCGGTGTCTTTAGGATGCAAACCTATACTTGGTTCGTCCAAAATATACATCGAACCCACAAGCGAACTTCCTAAAGAGGTAGCCAAATTAATACGTTGGGATTCTCCACCCGACAAAGTAGCCGAATTTCGGTTCAGCGTCAAATAATCTAATCCTACATTTTGCAAAAATGCCAATCGGGTATTGATTTCAATGAGCAATCGTTTAGCAACCTTTGCATCGTGTTCGCTTAGTTGTAATGCTTCAAAAAAAGGAATTAATTTTTTAATAGGAATATCTACTAACTCGGGTAAAGTTTTATCGCCAATTTTAATGTTACTAGCTTCAGGACGTAGACGCTTGCCCTTGCACGAAGTACATTTGGTTTTTCCACGATAACGTGATAACATTACGCGGTTTTGGATTTTATAATTTTTTTCTTCTAATTCTTTAAAAAAACTATTCAAACCTTCAAAATATTGATTCCCGTTCCAGATAAGTTGTTTTTGGGCATCGCTCAATTCAAAATACGGTTTGTGAATGGGGAAATCGAATTTATGTGAGTTGTTCACTAATTGATCTCGGTACCAACTCATACTTTCACCTTTCCAAGGAGCAACACAATTTTCATAAACAGATAAACCAGTATTAGGGATTACTAAATCTTCATCTATGCCAATAATATTGCCATAGCCCTCACATTGTGGACAAGCACCATACGGATTGTTGAAGCTAAACAAATGAATGTTTGGCTCTAGAAAAACCATTCCATCCAACTCAAAATTGGTGCTGTATGATAATCGTTTTTCCGAATTTAGTTCTTGTAAAAAACAAATCCCTTTTCCTTCATAAAAAGCCGTTTGAACCGCATCTGCCAATCGATTATAAAAATCTTCTTCGTGCTTAATAACCAATCGGTCAATAATTAGAAGAATATCTTTGTTGTCTAATGAATGCTGATCGACCTCATCAAGACGAATCATTTCATTATCAACCAAAATACGTGCAAAACCTTGTTGGAGTAATACTTTTAGTTTATTCTCTAGTTGGCGTCCTTCCTCTAGGTGAATTGGCGAAAGCAATAACCACTTAGAATCAGCCTCAAAGTTTTTAACATCTTCTATAACATCAGTAACGGTATGTTTTTTTACTTCTTGACCAGAAATAGGAGAGAAGGTTTTACCAACTCGGGCGAATAGCAACTTTAGGTAATCATAAATTTCGGTTGAAGTTCCTACAGTAGAGCGAGCATTAGTTGTATTTACTTTTTGTTCAATAGCAACGGCTGGCGCAATTCCTTTAATGTAATCGACTTTTGGTTTGTCTAAACGACCTAAAAACTGACGTGCATAACTAGACAAACTTTCTACATAACGACGTTGTCCTTCGGCATACAAAGTATCAAAAGCTAAACTCGATTTTCCAGAACCAGATAAACCAGTTATAACTACTAATTTATTGCGGGGAATGGCTACATCCAGATTTTTTAAATTATGAATCTGAGCCCCTTTTATCAATATGTTTTTCTTTGGTTCTAGCGTAGTGATATCCTGAATCATTGTGTAAAAAGTCAATTTTTACAAAGGTACTATTTTTAACCTAAAAAGAATTATATAAATAAAGCTCTGTCGATGGCTGAGGTTCTCGGTGGCTGAGGTTCTCGAAGCCACCATTAAAACAAAACCCCTTGCTCGCCACCTCTACACTCATTCCCAAAAGAGTATTCTTCTATAATATCAAACTGTCTTCTTTCGGTATTAAATAAACGAAGAGCTATCCGATTACAAGTGAATGACAAATTCGGTTTTTCAAATAAAGCTTTTCCTATTTCAATTTGTTCCAATGTTAATTTTCTGCCAATAGAAATATGTGGTTCAGAACTTTTGATCGTGGTTTTATAATCAAAAGAATTGTGAAAATCCTGCATTGTATTTTTTAAATATAATCTAGAATCAACATCAGGAGATAAGAAAAAAGCGCCATTAGGAAAAGTTCCAAAATCATCAAAAATCACCTCTTGAGTTTTTAAATACCGAGAAATAGTTGAAAGTTTTCTTTTGATTTTTTCCAATTCACTTTCATTTGTCTCCAATTCATTGATTGTAATATGAGCCAATGAATTTTTGCTATGATACCAACCTATTTTTGAGGCAAGGGTCTCTTTCATTAGCCTTACTTCTTCAATAATTTCGTCACTTGGGTGAATGATAACAGATAAGAGTAACATTGATAAAAGTAGATTATTTTTTAATTTTGTGGTTAAATGTACTAAAATGTCCCAGAATCATTATGTTTATTGTTTAGAATCGGTGGTAGATTGTTCGGTAGAAAGTAAAAGTCCTATTGTACAGTCATTGTATAATTTGGCAAAGCAATATGGGATAACAAATGTGCATAAAACCTTTGACAGTATCGAAGGGTTTGAAGAAAACATAAGTATACTATTATACGAAGATCGTAATTTTAAAGATTATGCATTTATTTATTTGGTTGCTGAAGGCAGAAGCAACGAACTCAAAATAGACAATTACTACTATAGTTTTGAAGAAATTGCCGAGTTTTTTGAAGGCAAACTCAAAGGAAAAATTATCCATTTTGCGAACACGCTTCAACTGGATTTAGAAGAAGAAACTTTCCAGTACTTCCTTGATATAACTGGAGCAAAAGCGATTTCGGGTTATGTGAATACTGTTCCTGTTTTTAGCACTGCTTTAGATAATTTGTATTTTTCGTTAACCGAAGATATAGAAGATGTAGTCGAACTCACCGAAGCCTTATTCGAAAAACAATATGCACTTTGTAATTCCTTAGGGTTTAGGGTGTATTATTGATTTACTTTGTATTTAAAGGTTCTTTTATAAATAAATTGTCGTAGATATTAGCTATCAGAATACTTTTTAAGGTTTTAGAAAAAGTAATATCCGCCATTCCTTTGTTGTTTTTCAAGAAAATAATTGGAGTGTTATTATTAGGAATGAATTTAAAAATCGCACTTTCTTTCCAATCTAGACTCCAACTAGATACATAAATATTTCTTTTAGTATCCATAGTGATACCGTCTAGATGAGGTAGTTCGGTAGTGTATAAACTAGAAAGTATTTTCTTTGATAAGTCATAAGAGTAAATAGTTGATTTTTCCACAGTATTACATATTAGTAAACGGTTTTGTTTTTGGTCAAAATACAATCCATTGGGAGTTTTTATTTCTGAGGTAAGTATGGTGTAGGTTTTATTATGCAAATCAACCTGATAGACTTTATCGTCCTTTCGGTCTGTTACAAATAAATTTCCTTTTTGGTCAAACTCAATATCGTTAAGCTGTAAAGATTTCGGGATTGTGAGAAAAAAAACTTCTTTTTTAGTAGTTAAATCATAACCCTTTATTTGATCATCTTCAGATTTGTAATTATGCGCAGCGTAAAGTATATTGTTGTAAATTCCAATACCTAGTGAAGGGGAGGTGGTTACAATTTTGTTTGTTATGGTGTCGTTTTTTACCTCATAAATCAAATTCTCATAAATACTAGAAAGATAGTATGTTTTAGTCTTTGCATCATATGCAATACTTTCAGGTCCTTTTGGTTTTTGAGCTGAAGCAGAAAAAGTGATGTTAATGAAAATTAAAAGATAAACGAATTTAAAAGTGTTTTTCATTTTTTAAGTAGCAAACAAATAATTATTACTAATCGCTAAGGTACTAAAAATAGCAATAAACTAAATCTTTATAAAATCATATTGTATATTCGTGCAACGAATTCAAATGAAAATTGTATGCCAAGAGACAAAATGATGAAAATTCCTATTTATGCAAAAGCAATGCATATTTATGATTTGATTGAAGCATTATTAAAAACGATTCCAGAAGACAATGATTTTTTGCAAGCACAAGGAAATCTGATGCGTGAAGATGCAATGATAATTCCAGCAAAAATTGCTGGTGCAGAAGGAGGTGATTTATACAGCATACGAATGCAAAATGCAGCCATAATTCGCAAATGCGCAATGGATTTATATGTATTTGTGGGAGGATTGCGATATGATGAAACATTTAAAGATATAGATTATGTAAATCTCATCCGACAAGAAATAGAAGAGTTCAGACAGCTATTTATTAGTTGGGTACAGTCATTTGATGCCACTAATTATATTTGGGACGAATGGGAATTGTTTAATCCACCTGGAGCTATTCCACCGAGCGAGAATGATTACAATGATCCCATAAATTGGGATGATTTTGATTTTGGCGAAACTGATGATGAAACAGATGAATGATTTGGGTTTTAGATTAAAAATCTGTCAAATGTAGAACAAGGATTCTATTTCTTAATATTTTTCTAAAATTTGATTTTCAACTTTATAATTATAGAAATATACCTATATTTGTCTGAAGTTAAGCATACAGATGAAAAAAATCTATATCACATTGTTAATTGTTTTAGGCTTTCTTTTCAAGTCTAATACGGTATTGGCTTGTGGTAGTGCAAAACAAGATCAATGCTGTAAAAAAGAAATTACTACTTCTGCAAAAGAGAAGAAAAGTTGTTGTAAGAGTAGTAATGATACTTCAAAAGAAGAAAAAGGGTGTAAAGAAGAAAACAAACATTCAAAATGTTGTTGTTCACCAACCTCTCAAATCTTTTCAATACATTTTGTAGCTCAAACTTCATTATTAGACGTAATTCCTAATTTTTCTTCAGTAAGAAAAGTTACATTTTCATACATTTCTCCTTCATTGTCAGAAGGATTTTACTCAATATGGCTTATACCTAAAATAAGCTAAATTCCTTTTTTTGACAGCCAGAAGTGTGTCAAATCGAAGCTTCTTTGCTTCTATGTAGTTCTAAATCAAAATCATATTTAGATAAACCTACGTAATTACATCAAAATTATTTTAAAATCTATCAGAGTCTATCACTTTGATACTAAAACATTATTAAAATGAAAAATTCATTCGTTAAAATAATGGTAACAATCTTTGTATTGTTATCAGCAACCATCAATGCGCAAGTTAAAAATGCAAAAACTGAACAAGTTAAAATTTTCGGTAACTGCGGAATGTGCAAATCTAAAATTGAAAAAGCTGGAAGTGTAAAAAAGGTTGCTATTGTAAAATGGGATTCAGAAACAAAAGTTGCAACAATTACCTACAACGCATCAAAAACAAATGTCGATGAAGTTCTTAAAAGAATTGCCGCTGTAGGTTATGACAGCGAAAAATTCCAAGCACCAGATGAGGTGTATAACAATCTTCACGGTTGTTGTCAGTATGACCGACCAGCAAAAACAGTAGTCCCTACAAAAGAATAATAGTAATACACACCTGACAGGTTTTAAAACCTGTCAGGTGTAAAAATCAGAGTTATGAGAAATTTGATACAATATTATATATTACTTTTTGTAGCAATCACTTTTTCGACTTATGCCCAAATCAAAGTTGGTGACAAGATTCCTTCAGTATTGCTAAAGAGTAGTAATGATAAAGAAATTAATATAGCATCAATTAATGGGAAATACCTATTGATAGATTTTTGGGCATCTTGGTGTGCACCTTGTCGTGCGGGTAATAAAAAATTGGTTAAACTTTACAATCAGTTGGATACAACAAAATTTGAAATTGTTGGAATCTCTTTAGATAAAGACCCTTCTAAATGGAAAAATGCCATTTTGAAAGATAAGATAAAGTATCTTCAATTGATTGATCCCAATGGATTTGAAGCAAAATCGGCTGTGCTTTTTGGAGTAGAAGCATTGCCTTCAAAATTTTTATTCAATAAAGAAGGAATTCTTATTTCAATCAACCCATCTGAAGAAGAATTAAATAAAATAATAAAAAATGAAAAATAGAAATATAATAATATTTATAATGGGAGTTTTAATGTTCTCATTAGTTGGAAATGCCCAAATAGTTAAAGCAGAAATTAGAGCTACAGGTTTAACCTGTTCGATGTGTTCAAATGCTATAAACAAACAATTAAAAAGCATTGCTGAGGTGACTAATGTAGAAACTGATTTGAATACCAATACATTTATAGTAACTCTCAATGAACAAAATCAGTTAAGCCCAAGAATTTTTAAAGAAAAAGTAGAAAAAGCAGGTTTCTTTATTGGTTTATTGACAATTACTACAAAGAGCGGAACTATCGCTAATCCATCTTATATAGTAGTAAATGGCAAGCCAAATGACACTGCTCCTCAAGTGGAGTTTCAGGTACTTGATAAAGGGTATGTGACCGAAAAAGAATATAAAAAAATGACCAAGTTACTAAAAGAAGTAGCTACCTATGCCGCAAATAATGAAGACGATTTTCATATCAAAATTAGCAACTAATGAGAAAGCTATTTTTATTGTTTGCGACCCTACTATGTGAGTTAGGGTTTAGTCAAGAATTATTTGTAGTGACTGATCCGGCGAGTAATGTACCTGCTAATTCATTGGGGGTAAATGTAATGCAATCGCTTTTTAAAGAAAAATTTGAAGAAGGTTACAATTATCATTTTATGCCCGAAGTGACTTATGGGTTGAATAAAAATCTAATGTTTCGAGGAACAACTTTCATTAGTAACAGAAGCAACACCATAGTAACCGAAGGAGGTGGTATAATGGCCAAATATCGTTTTTATTCTTCAGACGATTTAAACAGTCATTTTAGAATGGCAGCTTACGGGAGATATAGTATAAATAATGCCGATATTCATCAAGAACAGCTTGAAACCTGGGGACATAATACTGGGTTTGAAACTGGAATTATTGCTACAAAACTTATCAAGAAAGTCGCGATAAGTTCATCTGTTAGTTTTGAAAAAGCATTTGACAATAAACCTAATTATGAATTTCCAAGCACAATAGGTAACAATGCTACTAATTTCACTTTTTCTGTTGGAAAGTTGATGTATCCCAAAAAATACACTAATTATAAACAAACCAACATAAATTTGATGATAGAATTAGTAGGACAAACAATCAACGAAAACGGAAAATCATTTTTAGATATCGTACCTGCCATTCAGTTTATTTTTAATAGCCAAGCAAGAATTGATGTTGCTTATCGTCAGCAACTCGTAAATTCAATGGTTCGCTCTGCTCCTAATGGTGTTTATTTTAATTTATATTACACCTTTTTTAATTTAAAAGGACAAAAATAAGATGAAAGTTTATTTTCTTAACACCAGACAGATTTTTAAAACCTGTCTGGTGTAAAATACAAAATCACTTTACAGGTTTTTCTAGCATTTGTAGTTAAAATACTCTGAATTATTTTGGGATAAATCGTAATTTAGTGCTTTTTTAAAAGATGAAAGAAAAGCAGCAGAACAAAGAGTTTTGGGAATCAGGAAACGGAAAAGATTTTTTAGAATGGGCGACTATTTCGATTGATCAATTAGACTTAGAATACAATCCTTGTTTATTTGACGAATACGACCACGAAGTAGATGTATTAGTGACTATTTGGTTACAAGAAGGAACATTTGGTCAAATTTTAAGTTATTTACACGGAAAAATTTCGGAAGATGTTTTGCCAGCTAATTTTATTGCTTTTAGAAATAAATGGGTTACACCGCCAGATTGGGTGGATTTTTCTTTGATAGCAATGGGGTCAAAGTGTATTCAAAGAAGCAGCTTAGTAGGTCTAATGATTATGCAAAATTTTGCACTGTTAGGAGGGTATAATTTTTCAAATCTTATCAAACCTTTAGTAATGAGTGGCGCTTTAGAAAAAAGTGTTGGCACTAGATTATACAATACCCTAAATTTTTGGATTGAAGCTTCACGAACCTACGAAAACGCACAAGAAATGCGCTTCAATGCGGCTATACGAACTCGGTTGGTACACTCTGTATCTCGAGTAATGATTCATAAACGAGTACCTCAATGGGATGCAGCAACTTATGGTGTGCCTCTCAACCATGCTGATATGATTGCGACAAATATTGCCTTTACGGTATATTTTCTTTACGGATTAGACAAGTTGAATTTTACTTATACTCCCGAAGAAGAAAAAGGTGTCTTTCATTTATGGAAGTATATCACTTGGTTGTTTGGTGTGCCTGAAGAACTGATTCCGAATGACCGAAAAGAAGCCTTAAACTTTTTTTACTTTTGGACAAAATACCAAGAACAACCAGATGAAGACTCTATCAAATTGGCTAATTCGCTGCTCAATGATTACACCGCAGTAAAACATTTAAAATCAGAATTTGCGAATAAAAATGTCGATTTAATTAATAAAAGTATCGCTAATTATCTCATTGATGACCAAATTAAAGCAGCGTTACAAATTCCTAAAATTAAATTTGAAAACTTTTTTCCTGCATTTCTAAAAATACAGCATACGTTGATGTTTCGTTCGTATAAGTCCCAAATTAAAAAGGGGCATAAAAAACAAATGAAACTGCTTGAAGATTATAGGAATAATGTGATTAGTGATAAGTAATTAGTGATAAGTAATTAGTAATTAGTGAAAAGTGAAAAGTGAATAGCCATTGGGCAATAGTTTTTGAGTTGTAGTTTGTAGCTTTGATTATTTTTTATTGTATAGCTTACTTTTTGAGCATATTTTTTTCCATCAGCAAAGACTTGTCCTCAAAGTTATTAGGTTAAGTATTTCGTTTGTTTCATTTAAATAAAGGGAACTCGACAAAGTGAATACGTGAGGAAGTTATGTAAACTATTTAAAATTAAAAAAATATAATTGCTATTGATCTTAGTTTATTAAGTTAGCGATATTGTATCAACCCTAATAAGTGATAAATAGGACACTTAGTTTATTACTAGTAATTAGTGATTAGTATTTTTACGAAAAAAGAAGTATTTACATTTTGACTATATTTACTTTTTATATCTAATTTTTAACTCCATTTTTTATGTTTTCATTTTTTTCTAACAAAAAGGCAACAAAACCCAATATAAATTCTATTACAATCCCCAATTTTGGATTGAAAAATTTGCAAGATACTGAGAAGGTAAAACAATGGATGAGTGAAGATGAAAGTCTGATATTACTCCAAATTTTTTATGATCTTGAACCTGATCTACCCACTATGAAAAATATAGACATACTTAGAGATTTTTATAGAAAACAGATGGTTCAATATAATGGAGGATTAATTGAAGTTGATTTTATATCTATCAAAGAGTTTAAAATTTTAAGAAACATATTTAAAGTCCCACAAGACCCTCATGGCATGGCTTATATGTTAAGTTTAATTATCCCTTTTGAAAAATGTAGTTATGTCATACAAGTTATGGGAAGGGAATTAGGTAGTACAGGATTAAGAGACTCAGTTGTATCTAGTCAATTAATGCAAGAAGGGGTAGTGACTGTAGAAGAAAACGGATTTGCTAATTGGTTTGCTGACCCTTATGATGAAAATTATAAAGGAGGGACACTTATGAATAAATCGGAACAAATAATTTATGATAATGATTTTGAATTTCATCCACTTACTAAAGCAAGGAAAATACTAACAGAAATTGAAAACAAAATTACTTTTGATGCCGTATTAGAAAATTTACCACTTTTTAGAAAATAATTTGTTTAATGATGAGTTATAATAAAATAACTTAGTCTGGTTATGAAAGCCATTTTTAAATTTTTCTTCTTATTTATAATTGTCAATTCCTATGCACAAGTAAAAATTGTTTGCAGGGAAGTAAAATTAGCTACAAAACCTTTAGCAGAGGTTTCTTATGAAAAGGCTATTGAAACTAAAATAGGTGGTGAATTTGAGGCTTGCGATATGACGCTTAGAAAACAACGTTTAGTTAGTACAGATTTACATCCCGTTATTGCTACCTTATACAATGCTTATGCAGATCATAGACCTATTAGTATAAGTCCAGATATGATTTGGTTACTCATTTGTCAAGGTTTTGCAACCCATGTTAATTTGAATACAAAAGAACTGAGAGATACGTTTGTTTCATTCAATGATAAGAAAAAATTAATTGTCGATACCCAGAAAATTAGTGAAAACTTTATAAAAGGGAGCAAAGATACACCTTGGACATTAGCTTTTCCTGTTATGGCAAACGAAATAGCTAAGCACGTAAAAAAAGATATACACGATGTGTATGTGCAAACATTTAGTACAACAACGCCAGCTATAAAGGCGACTTATGAAGTAGCTATGTTAGATTGTATGAGTGGTTATTTTGAGTATGAATATGCTACTGCTTGCGAAATACCTTTTATATACATTGAAGGCACTACTAACGATTGGTTACAAATTAAACAAAATTTATCAAAATTAAAAGGGTATCATATAGATGATTGGATCAAAGTGCTTGAACCTATTATTGATCAATTTATTGATGCTAGTAAAAATAAAATTGATACTGATTTTTGGGAAAATATTTTTAAACGTAAAGATGAAAGCGGCGGACCTTATATAACTGGCTGGATTATTAAATTCTTTCCTTATGTTTATACTGAAAGAAAAAAAATGATAAAGAATCCTTACTTAAACAGAGAACCACTAGAATTTATGGAAGGATTAATGACTAATCAATTTAATAATGGTTTATCGCAAGCAGATTTTGTTTGGAAATATTTTGACAATAAATACGATATGCAATTTATTGCAGGCTTTATAGGAATAAAACAAGATAAAAATACATTGACTCTCAAGCCTGAAATAGGGTGGTTAGTCCGAGATAAAAATCCTTCAAAGCTTTCTCAAGTATTGAATCGAAAAAGCTCTACATCTAATTGGAACTTTATAATAGGTTTTGCAATAATAGCACTACTTGTTTTTATTTTTATAAAAAAAAGAATTCTTCAAAGAAGAAAATAAGGTAAATAAAAACAAGCAATAAGATGTAAGACTTAATTTGTCGAAGTGCTTTTCACAGTGTCAAAGCCATAATCGCCCAAACCCTTTACGGTTTTTCCATACAAAAAAAGGGTGTTTTTCCGCTGTTTCTAAAAAATAAATCATAGTAACTTTAAGGTGTCAATAAACAACTTAAAATCAATTTATTATGAAAAAAAATCTCATTAAAGGTTTATGGGGGCTATTTGCAGCGGTAGTGCTGTTTTCCTGTCAGAAAGCGGACATCCAACAAGAAAATGAAAGCCTGCAACCACAAAACCAACAAAAAGCTGCGGGAAATAGCGTTCAAGCTTGCCCTCCAGTGTATGCTCTAGTACTTTCTGGATCAAGTGGATCACCAGTACTTCCTGGATTTGCCTCAAACATCTTCAAAGTTGACTTATGTGCTTCACCAATAGGTTATGGCTTTGTATCTCAAATTAAAATAGCAGGAACACCCGTGCGCTCAGTGACAGGTCTATGTAACATGCCAGGTGTCGTAGATTTTGCCTGGGCAGTTACGGGAGTCAATTCTAATTTTCCAAGCAGATTATTGAGAGTACATATTCCTACAGGAGCAGCTAGTATAATGGCGACTACAACAGTACCATTACAAGATATTGAAAATTTTGGTACTACAGGGCTATTTGTAGCTATCAAAGAAGGTACTTCCCAACTAATGAAAGTAAACGTAGGAACAGGGGTTTGTAGTGTTTTTGCACCAGCGGGACCTACTGTACAATACAATGGTTTGACTGTAGTAGGCAACAATTTTCAGGCTATCTCTGGAACAACAAACTTGATTTGTGGTCCTAATTATGGTGATATTTTTGAATACACCACCGCAGGAGGAGCCTACATTAACAAATATTCATACAAAAACCTTCCTGTAAATAGTCCGTGGACAATGAAAGAGTTAGGTTTCCACTTTGATAGTTGTTGCGCAAAACGATGGACAGTAGGAAGCTCTATGGGAATCATTTCAAACAATACTAATGTAACTCCGTGTATATTGCCTAATCCTAGTTTCTTGTTAAACACAACTACTACAGGGCAAAACTACTGGTATATCTATGATTTTATGCAGAAAATATAAATACAAATATAAAGCCTAAATGCCTCCCGTTGTGATGTAATGACGGGAGGTTTTTTGTGTATTAACTGGAACTATTCAATTAGTTAACATTAAAGTAGAAAAAGATACAGATAAAATTTATATTAGAAAATTTTAAAAAAGTAATGTATTGATAAAGGCATAAATTTTTAAACTAAACTACATTGAAGTTGTTGCAAAAAAAAAGTAAAAAGTATTTTGTCACACTTTACTGTTGCAAATTTTTTATTTTAATTTTTTTGCTTCGCTTTACTGTGGCATTTTTTTCTGTTTGATTTTTTTGCTTCTCTGTTTTGTAATTTTTTTTTCACTTCAATTTTTTTGCCACGCTTTTTGTGAGATGAAAGATAGCAGTGCTTAGTGTTCAGTTTGGTAAACCTGTGACCTGAAACTTTCAAAAAATTTAACAATTTATACGGAAAAACCGTACTGCCTAAAATTTATTTCTTTTTACTTTTAGCCACCAAATGCGGTATTTATACAAACGGATAAATAAGTGTTTAATAATTCAAACTTATATAAGATTGTTTATTTTAGTAGAGTCAATTTAAAATTATAAGTTATGAAAAAAGTTTTTTTGCTTGCAGGAATGCTGGCATTGTGCACCTCGTGTACGTATGAAGATGTAGTAAATTATTTGTCGGGAAGACCTAATAATTTAACACAGGAAGAACAAAAATGTGTAGATAACAATAGAGATAATCCTCAAACCACTTTAACAGAAGTTGATAGAGATAAAGGGGGTGGGAGACCTTAAACTATATGAGAAAATTTGGTTCAATTCTAATGATTTTGAGTGGATTTGTAATGCTAATAGATGTTTTTCTAAATTACATAGACTTTACTATTGGCATTAGAAATTTGCATGGTTTTAATAGTGAAACAAATTTAATTTCATTTATTAGTCAATGGATTGCAATTTTTTTAATCTTAATAAGTGTAAAACTAGGAGCTTACAATATAACATATTTATCTCCCATATATAGTACCTTATTATCAATTTATTGGGTATTGTCTGATTGTTATGGAAATGAAAAGCCATTTCTTGTTTTTTCAATGATAGGACTTTCTCTAATTATTTTAGTTGTTTTACTTATTTTTGGTGAATTACTTAACAGAGAGAAAAAACTTAAAGAAATTAAAATTGAAAAAAATAAGGCATTAGAAGAATTTTTGGACTTGACTATTCTAGTTAATTCATTTAACAAGTTAAATAGAAAATAATTGTTATTATGAATGAGTTGGAAAGAATTAGAAATATTAGAATAAAGCTAAGTATTGCTAAGGAAGAGTTTGAAAAAGGTAATATTTCTATTGAAGAATTTGAATCAATAACTAATGAATTAAAAGAAGAAGTTAATCGAATTAACCAATTAGAAATAAATGATTTTTTATTTAAAAAAATATTTAAAGGTTAAAAATAGAGGTTTAAATACCTCTATTTTTTAATTATTGATTTATTTTTAATTGAATTTTCTGATTCCTTAAACTCAAATAATAGTTTTGTATATTGAAAATGAGTATTGATTAAATTTTTAATTTCAATATTTTCTACTTTTAACTCTTTAAATGTAGATTCTATTTGATTTCTAAGTAATTTATTGTGTTCGATTAATGCTTCTATCTGAACATTTTTATCTTCTATTCTTTCATTTAAAATTTTTATCTTATCCAGCAAATAATCAATGCTTTCAAATTTATCTGTCTTCAAATTGTTGTCACTTAAAAATTGATTTTCATCGAAAAATTTTTCTATCTCTTTTATTTGGAGTTGGCTCAAACTTTTCCTTTTAATAGCCATTCTGAAAGTTTCACCTTTCATACCAATTATACCGCCTAAATCATTGTTTTTAAGATTTTTAGATAATTTTATTAAAGCTATTTTTTGATAAAAATCCATAATATAAAAATTATTTTTTCAAACATAATTTCGATTTTTGTTTGTTATCGAAATTTTTTTTCATAAATTTGCTATTGCATATAGCAAAAATAAACAAATTAAAAAACATATGGGAACTTTAATCACCACCTTCTTCTTTTTGCTCTTTATTAGAGAGCTAAAATTATTTGTAGAACAAATGGTTTATGTAGAAAACAAAACCGATGTATTAAACTTTTTCGGAATCTTTATATCGTTTATGGGGCTTATGACTTCGTTTGTGGTCTTTTGGTAGAGTTGTTTCAGTGTTCAATATTCAGTGTTCAGTGTTCAGTGGACAGTGCTTCGACAAGCTCAGCAACCGTGTTCAGTATTGAGTGTTCAGTTGTCAAGTTGAACTTGAAACCTTGAACTTGAAACTAAAAAATCCTTCTTATAATTTTAAATTGACAATTAATTTTTGAGAAGGGAGTACTTCGACAAGCTCAGTAACCTTACTTCGACGCTTCGAGAGTCTCAGTGTTCAG
>JASGCW010000154.1 GCA_030053945.1 Limnohabitans sp. | reverse complement strand
ACTTTTTGAATCATTAAAATATTGGGATTTATTTGTATTTTGTCATTTGTGTTTTATTTTTTATCAAATTGGCTGAATAGTTACGGAATTTATTGTTCCTCAAAGAAATCTTCATCCAATTGTTTGACTTCATAGGTTGCTTTTATTTGAATTCCAACATTGTATTCGTGCATTAAATCTACTAATTTATTGCCATCAAGCAAAATGATTTTGGGATGAGCATTTTTAGCCTTTTCTATTGCACCTTTATCAAATAAAGAAGTTGTTACAAAAACACCTTTGTTTGTATCACCGCTCATTGCTCCAATAAAATTTCTAATGTCTTTTTCCCTTACTTTATTTTCAGTAAATCTTTTCGCTTGAATATATATTTTATCAAGCCCTAATTTGTCTTCGTTTATAATTCCGTCAATTCCGCCATCACTAGATTTTGAAGTTTCAACGAATTCTCCATATCCCATTTTTTTGAGTAAAATCAAAATTACTTTTTCAAAGTAATAAGGATCAATTGTTTTTAATTTTTCCAGAAGATCATTTTTTACTTCATTTTCAATTTGTGAAAAACCTTGGTCTATTAGATCTTGAGGAGATGATGAAACAATTTCTTTGATTTCGGATTTTGGGTTGCCATTTTTTACGTTTTCTTCTGAATAAAAATTTACAATTCCAGAGTCTTCTACAACATCTTTTAGGGATAATTCGGATTTCTGTTTTAACCCTTTTTATGTGATTTTTACATTTCCTCTTTCTGGGTATGAAATATAACCGCCTTTTTTTAAATAAGATTTACCCCAAGCAATTCTGTTGTTGATTAAATTTTCACCTGATTTTGTTTTTTCAGATAATTGCTCTTGTGTTAAATTTGAATAGTATTTTTCTATAACTAATTTTTGTAATTCTCTAGTGTGTATAGTTTCTTCATTACTCAAGACCTCAAGTATAGGATTAAAAGTTTCGTAAAATTTAGGAATATCAATTTTTGTTTCTTTTTGTGTTTGTTTACTTTTCATTATTTTAGAAAATCTCTTTGTATTTTTTCAGTTTTTTATAAGCATACCCGTCAATAGGTACAAATTTAATTAATTCTGATCCAGCTAATAATTTCTTTACTTCAAGATTATAAATTATAAAAGGATGGGAAAACAATATCATTGTAAATTTGATGTATTTTTTATAATCTTTATCTTTTAGATAGGTTAAAAAATTAGAAAACTCTTCAGGATTATTTGAAAATTTATAAATGTAAGAATCAATAATATATTCACTTTTAAATTTCACTTTTGAATTTTTCTTCGCTAAATTAATAATGTCTGACGAATCGTTGGCTTGATAGTATAAGGATACAATTTTTGTGTTTTCGTTTATATTAATTAAAGAAAAATAGTCTATGTGTTTTAATAATGAGGGGTATAATATTGTTTCATTTTCCAATTTTTTTTCCAATTTTAAAAAATCACTTGGCAAACTAGAATTTTCTGATTTGAAAATAACTTTAACAATCTCTTTTAAAATTTTATAGGTTAATTCTATGTTGTTTTTTGCAATTCTATTATAATCATTCTTGATTTCTTTTAAGGAAAATATTTTTTCAAAAATTTTTTCAAATGAGTCTTCAAAATCTAAGAAGATATCATTGTTATAATAATTTCTGTTTATTAATTGATTTCTATTAATGAAATCCTCTGAGCTTGGATTAAAAAATAATAAGTTCTTAAAAAGAAAATCTACTTTTGAGGCATCTTTTTCATAATTATTACATAATATGATTTTTATGAAGCATAAATTTTTTAATCTTGAATTGATGTAGGTTGATGGATGAAATTTAAAAATTCTTAAAAATATTTCTAATAAATAAAATATATCATCTAATGTTGATTTTGTGAAGTTTTCTACCAACAGCAAATCATACAATTTTTTAGTTTTAAGCGAATATAGAATATCTTCAAAATCTATTTTTTTTGAAAGTAAGCCTAAAGTAAAGATGCCGTCAGGATCTTGATAATTTGCAATTTTTATTTCTTTATCCTCTAACGACTTTGTTTTACCCGAAAGTCTCAAAAGATTAAAGTTTAATGCGTCTTCTATGTACATAAAATTACTTACATTTAATTGATTTAAGTTTTTTCCAATTACCTTTTTTATCTTTTTTAAATATAGTGATCGATTTAATTCTTTCGTTAAATTCCTTTAATTTGTCTACTCCGATACCTAAGGCTCCTTTTTCATTATCTTTTGTCAAAATTTTATTCATATTTTTGCTTTCACCTCCAACCATATCATCATAATTTAAATTGTCTTTTTTCAAAAAATCCTGAGTGGTATCATCCATATCAAAAACAACTTTATGATCTGAAGCCTTTGCTGTATCATATGGGTCAACACCTTGAGAAACCCATTTAGCTCCTCTCGAATTGTTTGCTCCTCTAACTAGACCTTTATTGTCAGCTGTTAAATTTGCTTCTGTTCCCGACATAGTTCTTATTATTTCTAATAGACCAAAAATATCTAATTTTATGTTACTGTCTCCAACATATGCATATAATGTCGGGTTATTACCATTTAAACGAATAGGGTCTTGACTCAAATACAATCCCGTTTCACAGTCATAAAACCTAAAACGATTATAATATAAATCAGGTGTTTCAGAATCTTCATACTGCCCTAATTGTCTAAAATGTACAAAGGTTTTATCTCCTTTTAACTTGGTTTGCCATCGCGCCATCTGGCTCGTTCGCTAAAAATGTCTACTAGACATTTTTTTAACGCTCCGCCCTCATAAATATCATATTGCGCTTCCTAAACAATTTCGCCTTCTTCGTTGTAAGCTTGTGCGGGTCGTCCTAAATAGTCTGATAGTATAGAATACTTTTTATCCTCGATAATTTTAGCACTTGGTACAAAACTACCGTTGTCATAAATCCACGTTATCAGATTGTTAACGGGTTCTGGGTGGCTCAAGACTATAAACCCATCTTCGTCTAAAACGTGGGTTGGTCGTTCTGCTAGATTGTAATCAAACTCGTGTAGGAGTACGTTGCCATCCCAACAGTATGAAAAATTCTCAAGATTTAAAAGAACGTGTAAAAGCAGTCATTTACGACAGCTTTTTTATTTTTATCCTAAAACATATGAAATGATTCGGGAGGTAGAGGGGAGGTGTTATTCTTTGCATTTACTAAAAAAAAACTCCCTTCTTCACTTATAAATATTAACGGCAGATTTTCATCTAGTGGCATAAAATAATAATTTTTACACCAATCAGAATTAATATTCTTAATAATATCTATTAGCTCTGTTTTAGATATTAAATCCACTTTTCCTATGAACTTATATTCTTTCTTTTTCCATATTACTTTGTTATCTTCAATTTTAAAATATTTCTCATCAATAACTGAGCAAAGTATTTCGTTTTTATCTTCGTTAGAAATAAATTTATTAGAGTTAAATTTATTTGTTTTAGTCGTAAATTCTAAAAAATAGTTATCTATTAATTTTTTAAAAACTTCACTCATTTCCATAGCTTTTAATTTGGTGTTCCATAATACACATGTCCGTTACTTCCGTTATTATACCATTTGATATGTTGTAAATCCATTGGAGCTCTTTCGGGAGACTGATGTTGTTCGTAACCTTTTTTGTATTTTGAAGCTCCATCTGCTTTACTTTGTGTATGTGCTTTATATCTGTTCATATTTCCATGTACATCTTTCGTGAAAGCTTTAGCATCTGTACTGGTAGGTACTCTTACTTGATAATTTTTACCTTCACTTAGTGCTTCTTTTGCCTCTTTTACAGCATCTTTCCATTGTTTAGTGCCAGGTTTAATTTCAGGTAAATCTTTAGCAGTTTTCCCCATTTTTGCTAAATCATCCATAGAACCTTTAAAACCAAGCTTACATTCAAGTCCAAAAGGGTCAGCCCAACGATTTGAGTCATGCACATACCCATAAAAATTCGGGTTATTTCCTGCCAGTCCAATAGGATCCTGACTAAAATACAATCCTGTTTCAGCATCATAAAACCTAAAACGATTATAGTATAAATCAGGAGTTTCACTATCCTCGTACTGCCCTAATTGCCTAAAAGGCACAAAGGTTTTATCGCCTTTGAGTTTCGTGATTTTTCCATAAATATCATATTGCGCTTCCCAAACAATATCGCCTTCTTCGTTGTAGGCTTGCGCTGGTCTGCCTAGATAGTCTGATAGTATAGAATACTTTTTATCCTCGATAATTTTAGCACTTGGCACAAAACTACCGTTATCATAAATCCACGTTACGAGATTGTTAACAGGTTCGGGGTGGCTCAGGACGATAAACCCATCCTCGTCTAAAACGTGGGTTGGTCGTTCTTCTACATTGTAATCAAACTCGTGTAAGAGTACGTAGCTATCCCATTAGTGTGAGAATTTCTCAGGATTTAAAAGAACGTGTAAAAGCTCTCATTAATGATAGCTTTTTTTGATTTTTACCTAAACCACACGAAAGGATTCGTGCGGTATCGGTGGTGTATATCAAGTACCTATTTTATCTTTTAAAATATTTAACAATCTATCTGTAATATTATTGTTTAAGGAAACTAAATGCTTTAGAATTTCTTCATTTCCTTCCTCATACACCCATATCTCAATGGAATCAGCCAAATCGTGAAAATTTGTTTCTTCCAATTCAATATAAAGATCTATCATCTTCTTTAAAGTTTGAACTTTATTCGAGTCAAAATCTATTTCTAAACTATTAAGTTTTTCTTTGTATAAATCGTATAATTCCATTTTTTTACTTACCAAGTTATAGGAATATGTATATCCCTAGGGTTTGTTGAAACATTATTTAAATCATCATATTTTGTAACCGAAGCTCCTCTTCCATAATCGCCTGCAGAAATATCAGATGTTGAAACTACTTCTTTGTGAGCGTGGGGTACTTCATCTGCAAAACCTCTTGCAGGAGTTCTAGACATAGCAGGGTCGACACGTACGACCACCGTATTACCATCTGCCATAGGTTTAGTCCATACATTACCTCCTGATCTTGCAGGAACTGACGTATATCCTCTTTTTCTCAATCTATTTTCAATTTTACTTCTGCTTTTTCCATTTAAACCACCTAAAACATTAAGTTCTTCAACTGCTGTTAATGCCCTTCTAAATTTACCATTAGAATCTCTCAATCTACAATCCAATCCAAACGGGTCAACCCACGTATTAGAATCGTGTACATACCCATACATCGTTGGGTTATTTCCCGCAAGTCCAATAGGGTCTTGACTCAAATACAATCCCGTTTCACAGTCATAAAACCTAAAACGATTGTAGTACAAATCAGGAGTTTCACTATCCTCATACTGCCCTAATTGCCTAAACGGCACAAAGGTTTTATCGCCTTTTAACTTGGTGATTTTTCCATATATGTCATATTGCGCTTCCCAAACAATTTCGCCTTCTTCGTTGTAAGCTTGTGCGGGTCGTCCTAAATAGTCTGATAGTATAGAATACTTTTTATCCTCGATAATTTTAGCACTTGGCACAAAACTACCGTTATCATAAATCCACGTTACGAGATTGTTAACAGGTTCGGGGTGGCTCAGGACGATAAACCCATCCTCGTCTAAAACGTGGGTTGGTCGTTCTGCTACATTGTAATCAAACTCGTGTAGGAGTACGTTGCCATCCCAATTGTATGAGAATTTCTCAAGATTTAAAAGAACGTGTAAAAGCTGTTATTAATGATAGCTTTTTTTTGATTTTACCCTAAACCACACGAAAGGATTCGTGCGGGAGGTGGGAGACAGTGTAGTCTTTTTTAAAAAGTTTCATTTTCATTTTCATTATCATACTCATAACATTCATCTTTTAGTAATTCTTTTTTTGATAAACTTATTTTCTCATCTAATCTTATTGTAATATTTTTCAAGACATCACTAAAAGTTTTTGCCTCATCTATTGTAAGCTCTAGAATATGATAGTCATCTTCTTTGAAAATTTTAGAATTTTTATGAAAATTCACAATTATTTTATTTTCGGTATGTTCAGGAGAATAAGAAAAGCCATAAGCTAAGGCTAACTGTAAACTAGAACCACTTTCGTTACTTTTGGGTATTGCATATGTTCCTGTTGATATATGTTTTTTCATTATTTTTTACATTTAATTTCTAAATCATTTGGGTCATCTAAAGGGAAACCACCGTCTAGTAATTTTCTCAATTTATTATCCGCTTTTACCGAACTTATAATATTCGGATTTACATTTATATTAGCTTGCTGTGCTATGTATAGAGTTCTATTATTCAATGTTACATATTCACTTCTTCCATTTGGATAATTAAATTCGGTAATATTAAGCTCTAATCCTTGAGGAAGTTTTTTAGTAGTCTTTGCTTCCTCAATTAGATCAGTTAAAGATTCACCTGCTCTTGGACCATCTGACAATACATTACTAATTGAATTTTGAGTAAAGAGTATATTGAAAGGATTCATTAATCCAAATATATCAGCACTTGAATTGCTATTCTTCACATACCCATACATAGTTGGATTATTACCAAGTAAACCAATCGGGTCTTGACTCAAATACAATCCCGTTTCGCAATCATAGAACCTAAAACGATTATAGTATAAATCAGGAGTTTCACTATCCTCATACTGTCCTAATTGCCTAAACGGCACAAAGGTTTTATCGCCTTTTAACTTGGTGATTTTTCCGTATATGTCATATTGCGCTTCCCAAACAATATCGCCTTCTTCGTTGTAGGCTTGCGCTGGTCTGCCTAGATAGTCTGATAGTATAGAATACTTTTTATCCTCGATAATTTTAGCACTTGGCACAAAACTACCACTATCATAAA